>DATAOM010000242.1:0-3568 GCA_036265775.1 Ktedonobacterales bacterium
CGGCCAGGCGCATACTCTATAATGACTGGGCGCGAGAAGGACCTGGCGCAGGGCTTCTTTCTCCACGTAGGCGTCGCCACGCGATCTGGAGCGACTGGCAAGGATGGCGGGCGTTCCAGACGTCGCCCAAGCAGAGATGTCTCTGCGCGTCTGCCGGCAGGCGAACGGCTCTTCAGCGAGCCTTCAATTTGCGGTTGTACGCTCATTCAATATGCCCCGGCGTATCGAGTGAGTCGCGCGCCGCCCGTGTCTGTAGCGTCTCACGCGCTGGCACTATTGAGAGAGTTGTACGAGGTGAGAATCGCCACCGTCCTGGATCAGTACAGGCATACGGCCTATGAAGCCACACAGCCGGCTCTAGCGTGGGCAAAGCGTAACACGCGCAGCCTGCGCGAGCGTACACAGCCACTGAGAGATCGCCTGCGAAACCATTTCGGGTGGCTCTTCGCCCGCCCAGATGAACTGCCGCCGCCGCTGAAAGGGCGTGCGGCGCGGCTTGGCTGGCTGGTGGTGACGCTGGGCGTCGCGGCGTTTGTCGTCTTCTTCAGCCGCTATCTCTTTGCTCTAAATGACGCCTACCAGACGCATGCCGAAGACATGGGCATTATGATGCAGGCGCTCTGGAATACCACGCATGGCGCGCCGCTGCATCAGACGATCTGCAATGTGGTCAGCGACACGAACTGTATAGGTGATGTCTCGCGGCTGGCCATTCATTTCGAGCCGATCATGGCGCCGCTCGCGCTGCTCTATGCGCTGGCGCCGTCCGCCAAGACGTTGCAGGTGGCGCAGGCGCTCATCGTCGCGCTGGGCGCGTTTCCGGCCTATGCGCTGGCGAGCCGCAAGCTGCAAAGCGCCTTCGCAGGCGTCGTCTTCGCCGCGCTCTACCTGCTCTACCCTTCGCTCGACGCGGCGGTCACCGACGATTTTCACGCGGTAGCGCTCGCCGCGCCGCTGCTCATGTTCGCGCTTTATTTTTTGCTGACGCGCAACAACCTGGGCTTTGCCATCGCCGCTGGGCTTGCCATTATGACGAAGGAAGAGGTGGCGCTGAGCATCGCCATGATCGGCCTCTACGCGATCGTCATGTTACGGAGGCGACGCCTGGGCGCAGTAGTCGTCGCGCTCGCCATCGGCTGGATCATCATGGAAACGCTGCTCATGCGGCAGATCAGCCCGATCGGCCACTCGCCGCTCACCAGCCGCTACGAGGGCCTGGGCAACTCCCCGGGCGATATCGCGCTCTACCTTTTGACACATCCGCTCGCCGTCATTCAGCGCACTGTGCTGGATACGAGCCGGCTACGCTATTTTGCGGTGCTGCTGGCGCCCGTCGCGTTCCTTGCGCTCCTTAGCCCAACCGCGCTGGTGATCGGCGCGCCGGTCATCGGACTCAATGCGCTGAGCAATAACGCCGTCATGTATTCGGGCTATGCGCAGTACAGCGTCGAGCTGACGCCAATCATCGTCTTCGCCGCGATCGATGGCGCAGCTCGCGCGCGGAAGGTCCTCACTCCAGCATATGTACGGGCGCGACTGCGCCTTGGCGACTGGATCGAGCAAAAACAGCATCTATGGCAGGGATACACCTCCTGGCTTCCCCGGCAGACACGCGCGTTGGTTCTCCCATCGACGCTCCTGCTGGCGCTCACGCTCACGCCGCTCGCCACGAGCCTGGCGGAGCAGCAGCGGCAGGCGTTTCTGCCCATTGGTCGCAATTACGTATGGCCAGAGGCGACCACGCACACAAAACTGGCCAATGAGATCATCGCGCGTATTCCGGCGTCGGCCAGCGTCTCGGCGCAATCAGACCTTGTCCCGCATCTGAGCAACCGCCGGTTCGTCTATCTCTTTCCGTATCGCGCGGTCGAGGCGGACTATGTCTTGCTCGACGTGACCAGCAATCCCTACCCGCTCAGCGACGCCGCGGCCTACGTGCAAAACATCTGGCAGACGTTGGACAGCGGGCTCTACAAGGTCGTTGTGGCGCAGGACGGCTATCTCCTGCTCAAGCGTGGGACGGTTCAGGAGCCAGGGGTAGTAATCACGAGTCTGCCTGACAGTTTCTTCACCTATACGCGCGCCACGCCCGACATGATCACCAATCGAACGACTGGCGTCGCCTTCAAGGCGGGCGCCGCGACCATCCATCTACTGGGATACAGTGTCACACCGGCGCAACAGGTCTATTTGAACAACCCCGTGCTGACCGTGACAACCTACTGGCGTATTACCGGAACGCTCACGCAGGCGGTGCATCCAGAGGTCGTGGTGACCTACCCTAGCGGCGCGACCTTCTCCAGCGCCGACTCTGCCACGACCCAGTGGCTGCCAATGGATGCCTGGCCCAATGGCGCGACGATGGCCGTGCAGAGCTGGCCGATGTATCTCAGCGGGGCGGAATCCGGCAATGTGCATATTGGCGTGCGTGTTGCCCCCACCGCACAAGGAGACGCCAGCGAGGCTCCGTTCTTGCGCGCCCGCGCGCGGTATGCGCCGCACGCCATGCAGCCAAGCCCGACGTTTGAGGATGGCAGGCCCGTAGCGTCCGACGTGTCGATCAGCGTTGATCGCACGCTCGTTTCTTTCGCCAGCGAGACGTTCATTCCGTGACGGCATAACTCGCGAACGATCAGCCTCACACGCCGCGAATGCGCAACAGCAGATCGTCGAGCGCGGGCTTGCAGTTCGCCGTTTCGGGCAGCGCGCTGGCCTCCGCCGCGTCGCGCAGCTCCTGGCGCAGACGCTCATACTCAGCTAAGTAGAAGTCCATGTCGGCGTCTTCCACCTTTCCGCGTTCGGCGCCGCTGCGCTTGCGTGCGATCAGGTCGTCGAGATAGGAAAGGCGAAACGTCTCGTTGAGTGTGACGAGGTTCGCCTCGATCTCTCCCGTGCGCATGAGGTGGATGCCGGTCAGGAGCACACGAAAGAGGTACAGCAGCGGCTTGACGCGCGGCGGCGAGTCCTTCTGGATCAGCTTCCACTGCGTCTCGGCGAAGCCGAGGTAGTGGTAGCAATGGTAGCGAGTGACACATCTACGCGCGATTTCCTTGAGTTCCTCATGTTCCGGGCTTGTCTGCAGCACGAGCGGCGAGAAGACCTGCTCCAGCACATAGCCGTTTTTCTTGAGCATCAGCAGGAAGAACTTGCGTACCTCATGTGTCACCAGATCGATCTCCAACCCCTCGCGCAAACTCGTTCGCTCGACAGTCTCGCGTCCAACGTCCAGCCGCAACAACTCGCGCAACGGCAGAATGTGGACGCCGCGCACGTCGAAGTCCGAATCAGGCGAGGCGAACCCGTAGAGATGCGCGCCGCTGAGCGTGGCGAAAAGCAGAGGGTATGGCTGCTCCGCGAGCGTCGCCCGCAGCCGTATGTCAGTCGTTGGATCCATTAAACGCCTCCAGTAGGTAGTGTAGGTAGCGGAATCGCAAGGGCCATGCGCTTATGTGGATAGTCTCATCTGCCCAACGTGGCGCCAGGAGATCAGGATGTGGCGGTCAATCGTCGCACGCGCTCCAACAAGTACGCTTCTGCTGGCTCGACTCCTTCGGAGAGCCGCGCGGCG
>DATAOM010000243.1:0-5435 GCA_036265775.1 Ktedonobacterales bacterium
CGCCGCAGCAGCGCTCGCAGTATCTCGACACAGCGCAAGCGCATCTGGTGGCGCTCGCCAACCTGCAACATCCCCATATCTTGCCGTTGAAAGATTACTGCCAGTGGCGCGGCGTCCCCTATCTGATCTACCCTTACGCGCCACTGCGCTCGGTGAGCGCGCTGCTCGCGCAGAACGGCCCACCGGACCTCCAGACGCTGGGCCGCTACCTCGATCAGATCGCCAGCGCGCTGGAATACGCCCACGAGCATGGTGTAGTCCATGGACAACTGACCACTGACCACATCTACCTGCAAATGGATGGGCAGACGCTCGTCGCCGACGCAGGCGTACGTCACCTGATCGAGATGAGCGGGCAGCCGGGCGCCGATCCCTTGCGCTTTGGGGGTGAGACGCTCGCGCCGGAGTTGACGCTTGGCCGCCAGGCCGACATGCGCACCGACGTCTACGAACTCGGCGCCGTCCTCTATCGACTGCTCACCGCCGAGCCAGTGTTTCACGGCGCGGGGTCCAATGAGATCACCGAGCAGAGCCTGCGCGCGACGCCCCCACGACCCAGCGCGCGCCGGGCAGGCATTCCCGTTGAGCTGGATAGCCTGATCGCCGCCACATTGGCAAAGGACCCCAACCGCAGGCCGGGACAGCCTGGCACGGTTGCCAACGCCTATGCTCAGATCGTCTCGCCCAACGATCCTTCACGCACACCATTCGTTCCCACATCTGGTCCGGCGTATCGCCCGCCCTCACGCCCAGCGCGGGCGGCGACGCGCGAGACCAGCGTCCCCTCCGCTCCCGTGCAGCGGCAGCGGTCGGCGCCAAGCTATAGCCCAATGAGCGGAGCCGTCGGTACCCTGGCTTCCACTGCGCGTCCACCCCGACATCCTGGACGTATTCTGCTGGTCGGCTTGCTTGCGCTTGGACTGATAGCCACAGCAGGACTCGCCGCGTTCGTCTACTTCGGCGGCGCGGCGTCTGGCACGCCCACGGCGCAGGTGACCTTCTCCGAGGCGAACGACGGACGCACCGGGCAGACCAATGCAGTCCAGATCACCGCCGAGCACCTGCCCAGCCCAGCCTCTGGCACGGAGTACGACGCCTGGCTGATCGACACGGAATCAGAGAACGTCCTGCCGCTCGGCGCGCTGACACACGATGGCGACAAGTATACTGTTCAGTTCGCCGGCACAGTCAATCTGGTGGCGGCAGGGAATATCCTCGAAATCACACAGGAGCAACCTGGGGTCACTGTACCAGTGGGCAAGGTCATCGCGCGTGGCGCGTGGCCAGACAAGGCGCTCGTCCATCTGCGCCATGTGCTGACCGCATTTCCTACGACACCAGGCAAGACGTCGCTGATCGGTGGTGTGTTGACGCAATCGAAACTGCTCAACGATCACGCCAAGGCGCTGCAAACGGCGGCGGGACAAGATCAGGCGACGATGCTCTGCGAGACGCAGGCGATGATTAACCTGGTCGAAGGGGGACAGGGACCAGACTATCATGCGCTGACATCTGCCTGCGCCGCGCGTGTCGCGGCGGGACAAGGTGATGGCTATGGTCTGCTCGGTCCCGCTCAGACCAGCGGCACCGAGGCAAAGAGCGGCTACATTCCCGGCGCGCTCTCGCATACCTCGCTCGCCACTGCCGTTCCTGACGCCAGCGCTGACACCAAGTCACACGCGCAGTTAGTGGAAGCAGCGCTGGGCAACATCCAGACATGGGACACAATACTCCTGCGCGACCTGATCGGGTTGCAGAAGACGCCGAGCGACACATCGAAGATCGCCGAGATCGTTACCCTCGCCGGTGACGCCTATACTGGTGTAGATGCGAACAAGAACGGCAAGATCGAGCCGATTGAGGGAGAAGGCGGCGCGGTGACCGCCTATCAGCAGGCTCAACTGATGGCGACGCTGACCCTTTCGGCGGTCAAATAGGTCTACGCCTCGACCAAGAGTCGGCGCAGCACCTTGCCGACAAGGTTCTTGGGCAGTTCGGTGCGGAACTCGATCTGCTTCGGCACTTTGTAGGCTTCCAGGCGCTCGCGGCAGAGCGCCAGCAACTCCTCGGCGGTCGCGCGCTCGCCACGCTTGAGGACGACGATGGCCTTGACGAAGGGGTTATCGCCGTTCGCGCCATCGCGCCCGCTGACGACCACCGCCTCGAAGACCTTCGGACTCTCGTAGAGGACCTCCTCAACATCGCGCGGATAGACATTGTATTGCCCGGCGATGATGAGGTCCTTCTTGCGGTCCACGATAGTGAAGTAGCCATCCTCATCCATGCTGGCGAGGTCGCCGGTGCGCAGCCAGCCGTCGCGCAGCGCCTGCGCCGTCTCGTCGGGACGCTTCCAGTAGCCCTGCATCACCTGCGGCCCACGCACTTCCAGCTCACCAACCTCGCCCTGTGGCAGTGGCTCGCCTGTTTGCAGATCCACGATGCGCGCGCTGGTCGAGGGCATGGGGACACCGATGCTGCCTACGCGGCGTTCGCCTTTGAGTGGATTCGAGTGCGTCACTGGCGAAGCCTCGGTCAGGCCATAGCCTTCGACGAGACGACCACGGGTCAGCTTCTCGAACGATTCCTGGACCTCGACGGGAAGCGGCGCCGAGCCACTGACGCAGACGCGAATCGAGGCGACGCCGTAGCGGCGGACGTGCGGGAAGTTGGCGACGGCGAGGTAGATCGTTGGCACGCCTGGGAAGATTGTCGGGTGGTAGCGCTTGATCGCGTTGAGGATCTCCTCTGTGCGGTTCGTCGGCATCAGGACGAGCGAGGCGGCGAGAGCCATCGCCAGGTTCATGCAGCCGGTGACGCCGTAGGAGTGCGAGAGCGGCAGCACGCCCAGAATCGTCTCGCCGCCACGTTTGGCGTCGTTGAGCCAGTGGCGCTGCTGCGCGACGTTGACGACGAGGTTCTGGTGCGAGAGCATCACACCGCGTGGCGCATCGGTCGTGCCAGAGGTGTATTGCAGGAGCGCGAGGTCGTCACACTGGGTCTCGCCGAGCAACGGAGCGCTAGCAGCGGCGCGCAAGAGTTGCTGAAAGTCGTGATGCGGCAGCGCGGAGAGGGCAGCGCCGTTCTGGCTTGCGGCGCTATTGTTGGGAGGAGCGGGAGATGGACCGAGCGCGACGGCGAGACGCTGACGCAGCGGCAGATATTCGCGCACGTCAGTGAAGATCAAGCGCTCCAGGGCGGGAGATTGCGCGGCGATGCGTTCCAACATGGAGCGGTAGGTGTTAAGCGTGAGGGCGATGCGCGCGTCGGAGTCGCGTATCTGAAATGCGATCTCCTCCTCGTTCGAGAGCGGGCTGCCCAGCACGACGACACCACCAGCCTTCAGTACGCCATAGAAGGCGATGACGCACTGCGGGACATTGGGCAGGATAACGGCCACACGATCACCGCGCTGGAGGCCGAGGCCGCGCAGGGCGCGCGCGCAGCGGTTGCTGAGCAGATCCAGTTCGCGGTAGCTGATTTTCTGGCCAAAGAAGTGTAGCGCCGTGCGGTCGGGAAACTCGGCTGCGGAGTTGCTGAGGAAGTCGTGTGCGAGAACCTGCGGCGTCGGTATTTCCTCCGGTACGTCGGGGTCGTACGCCTGGAGCCAGGGAGCCTCGCCGAGTCGCAGCGAGGCGCTGGCAGCGCGAGGCTGTGGAAACGAGCCCATCGCGTCCACACTACTATTGGCTTCCATGCGTGCGCGCGCCTGGACGAAGCGGCGGATCGCGCGGTTGACGGCGTCGGGGCGTTCGAGCTGGACGAGGTGCGCCGAGACGGGGATGACGACCTGCTGCGCGCCGGGGATCAGCTTCGGGACGGCGGCGTAGTGCTCCTGGGTGAAGACGGTGTCGCGGTGACCAATGACGACCAGCGTGGGAACGCGCAACTCGCCCAGCCGCTTATCGCCGCGCCAGCGCGACATCGCGCCGTCGTGCATGCGCCGCATGGTACGCGCGTCGGCGAAGATGGCGATGCCCAGGCGTTTTTTGAGCGTCTCGATCACTGGGCCAGGCAGGCTCATGAGCTGGCGCGCGCCGGGCGTGAGGATGAAGCGCGCGGGCGTGCCGATCAGGACGAGGCCGGAGACCTCCTCGGGATGGCGCAGCGCGTACTCGGCGGCGATAGCCCCGCCGAAGGAGTGCGCGACGAGCAGGAAGGGGCGCTGCGTCTCCAATTGCGCGAGTGTCGCCTCCAGGTCGTCCACCAGCGTCTCCACAGTGATCGGCGGGCGCGCAGGGTCGTCGCTCTGGCCGTGGCCGCGCAGATCTGGGGCGATCACGCGCATTGTCTGGCCGAAGGTGCGCAACTGGTAGAGCCATTGCAGGTTGCGTCCGCCATAGCCATGGACGAAGACGAGCGTGCGCGCAGGTGTGTCAGGCGCAACGTCTGGCTGGATGTCGATGACACTGACGCGCCGGAGCGCTTTGTCGCCGTCAGACGAGGTGAGGTAGAGGGTGCGGCGGTACAACTCGACATCCAGCGTCATGGGTGGCCCTCCGTCACTTGGCGCGGTTGGGAAGTGAGAACCGGCGCTGTTCCCTCGCTAACACGCGACTGTTGATCGTGACCCTAGCACACCACGCGCGCAAGCACAAGGGCGGCGATGCCCGACAAACCACAACAACTGTTGCACATGGCAAAGAGGCGAAGTACAATCCGAACCAGGCCGAATTAGCAGATTCGTTTCGCGTTGCATTGGCGAGGAGAATGACCATGGACAATCAAGCCCAAGATGTGACGCAGGAAGTAGGTGAGAAAGAAACGGCGAATAGGTCACTCAATTTGGTGACCGTTGAACTCGTGGTTGCTGAATACAATACACTGCGTGACGAGATATAACGCGCGTCAGATCGAAAGATACAGCTGGCGACAATCGCAACTATCGCTATTGGAACGTTATTCGCCACGGGCATTCAGTTTGGCAGCGCCGACCTTATCCTTGTGTTTCCAATACTCGGCGCGGCAGTCGCCGCTCTGTGGGCAGCCGAAGACAGAACCATACAAACCATTGGCGCATACATTCAGAAAACCATCGAAGAGGAGCGAGCAGGTATAGATAATTTAATTTGGGAACACTTTGTAGCGAAACATCCGTGGGTTTTCAGAATCAATTATTGGATTGGGGCCAGACTTTTCTTCCTTGGGACATCAGTAGCGGCAATAATCCTCGGCGCATCCATCTCGAAAGACAGCAAGATTGCGCAAGGCTTCGAGAGAGGCGCCTATACTCTCCAGATTGGCTCTAGCGAAGATGTTCTGCTACTTATCGCAGGCATAAGCACAATCATCACCTTAATTATCATGTTTACCCTTGTCGGCAGATCGTGGCGAGAGAAAATCGTGAAGCCGAACGCAAAGAAGGGGTCGGTGAGATGATGTACCTCTTCACAATTGATTGCGAATTTTGTGTACCTGGCGCCTCCACTTGAGTGACA
>DATAOM010000244.1:0-4956 GCA_036265775.1 Ktedonobacterales bacterium
TGCCAGCGTGACATCGGGCATCTGACCGTTGGCAAGGTCATAGGCCTGCACGCCGCTGAGAAAATACTGCGCTCCCGAACGCCCCACGTTGTTCGTTCCGCCGTTCTGCGGCGTGTTCTTGATGATCTGCCCGATCGGCACACCATCCACCGCTACTGGCACATCCTGCGCGAAGGCGTTCGACGACTGCCCCTGGATACCACCAATCGCGCTGAGCTGCTGGTCAACCGCAGCTTTGTCCTGCGCGTTGACGAAGAGGAATGAGTTGTACGTCACCTGGCTGGAGAGGGCGGTATCTATCTGATCCTTGATATTCTGCCCCAGCACCAGGATCAGCCCGATGCCGAAGACGCCGACGAAGAGCGCGACCAGCGTCGTCACCGTGCGCGCGCGTCCACGCCCGATGTTGCGCAGCGCAATCTTGACGTTCGACTTCCATGTGCGCGGCATGAAGACGACGATGGCGACGAGCGCCGCCACCGCCAGCGCCATGATCCCGAGCGATGGGATGAAGTAGGTCAGCGCTCCAGCGGTGGCGAGCAGCACGACCGCGACCAGCGCCGACCAGATGCTGATGCCTTCAGGCACCGGCAACCGGCTGATCACGAAGACGATCAGGCTGAAGAAGAGGCTGAGTAGCAGCAGGAAGGCGCCTGTGCCCGCGATCACGCCACCGGCGACGTAGAGGTTGCCGAGAATGGCGAAGGAGAGCGCGAAGAACGATCCCGCCAGGATCGCCGCGAGCAGCAGCGTCAGCAGGACACTCGTGCGTCCAGCGCCCTCGCTTGTCCCACGCAGCACCGCCAGCGGACGCACCTGGCTCGCCTGCACGATGGGCATCAGGCCGAAGATCAGCGCTGTCACCAGGCCGATCAGCACGCCGGAGGCGACGGTCAGCGGGTCCACCGCGTTGGGCAGATGGATGAAGAACGCCTTCTCAACGAGCCCCTTGACGAAGAAGCTGACGCCAACGCCCGCCGCCGCGCCGACCACGCCACCAAGCACGCCGAGGATCGCCGCCTCCAGCCCGAAGAGCGCGTAGAGGTCAACGCGGCGGTAGCCGGTGGTCTTGAGCATGGCGATCTCGGTCTGGCGCCTGCGCAGCAACACCTGCATCGTGTTGACGATGCCGATGCCGCCGATCAGCAGCGCGAGCAGGCCAACCACCTGCAAGAAGTAGCGGATGTTCTGCACCTGCGACTCATTCTCGGCGAGCGCATCCTTTGTTGTCGTGATCGTCGCGGTCGAGAACTGGTCGGAGAGCAGCTTCTTGGCCGCGTCGGCTGCCGCGTCGGTGTGTCCCGGCACATTGACGTAGACCGCGGCGTAGGCGGCGGGCAGGCCAGCCGTGCTCTTCAGCGCGGTGTAGGTGGACTGGTTGACCAGCATCTCAGGTCGGCGGAAGAAGCCCTCGCCCTCGATCACGCCGGTGATGGTGGCGTCCAGCGTACGCCCGTCGGTCGCGCGGACTGTGACGGTATCGCCGATCTGCGCGCCAAGGTTGGTGAGCAGATTGTTGGTGACGACGACGTTGTTTCCGGTCAGTTGCGAGGCGAATGAGCCGTCAGATGGATCGCGGAAGACCGGCGCGCCGGCCAGTGGGAACTTGTTGGGGTCAATCGCGCGGACGATGAAGAACTGTGTGTCGCCGTTCTTATTGAGCGCCTGTGAGCGCTGCTCCACCATCGCGGTGTAGTCGTCAATCTTTTCCTCTGATTTGAGGGTGTCGAAGTAGCTGAGTTGGTCGGAGGTGAAGGGCGAGAAATCGCTGCGCAGCGAGATGTCGCCGCCGTTGCCCTCGCGCACGTTGCTCGTCAGGCCGTTGTTGACCATGTTGCCGACGAGCTGGAGCGAGACGATGGCGAGCACGCCAACCGCGACGCAGAAGATCGCCAGCAGCGTGCGCTGCCCGCCGCGCCCCAGCGAGCGCGTCGCATACGACCAGTACAGCCCCAGCCGTTTGAAAAAGCCCATGATGGGTTGTCACTCCTGTATTTCAAGCCATTCAAGCGCTGCTATTGCGTACTGGCTATTGCGCGTCGTCGGCGGATGTCTCGACCAGCCCATCCACGATGCGAATCGAGCGGTCGGCGGAGCCAGCGACCTTGAGATCGTGCGTGGCGATGATGAACGTCGTCCCCGTCGCCTGGCGCAGGTCGCGTACCATCTGCAGCACGTTCTCGCTGTTCTTCTGATCGAGGTTGCCAGTTGGCTCGTCCATGATGACGATGGCTGGGCGCGTCACCAGCGCACGCGCCACCGCGACACGCTGCTGCTCGCCGCCGGAGAGCTGGTTCGGCTTGTTCTTCAGCCGGTGGCTCAACCCGACGAGGTTGAGAATCTCTTTGGCGCGCTCGGAGGGGCGTCCCTCGTGCTTGCCGGCGTAGAGAGGAATCTCGACGTTCTCCTGCGCGGTGAGCGTCGGGATGAGGTTGAACGCCTGGTAGACCATGCCGATCTTCTGGTTGCGCACCTTGGCCAGGCCCGCCTCGCTCATCCTCGTGATATCGATGCCATCAATCAGCACCTTGCCGCTGGTCGGGTTGTCCAATCCGGCGATGATGCCGAGGAGCGTGGACTTGCCCGATCCCGACGGGCCGACGATGGCGACGAACTCGCCGTGCTCAACGCGCAGGTTTATGCCCTTGAGGATGTCTATGCGGTCGCGTCCCAGCCGGAGCGACTTGCGAATGTCGATGCCTTCGAGCGCCGCCACACTATTTGACCCTTGCTCGCGCTCGTCGGTTCGTTCCACAATCTGCGCCATGTCGTGGTATTGTCCTCTCTTGCGGGTGTGTATGCTGGCCAGAATCCCTGCTGTCCTACATCCGCGACATCATCGGCGCTGCGTCGTGGAACATGGCCAGAAGCCGTCACTCTACGTACGTGGCGAGTTGCGTTGGGTTACTCATCAGTGAGCCATGCCCGGCAGATTGTAGCCAGGCGCCCGTACAACACGCTACTGCTTCTCGAACAAGCGTGTTACGCACACTTAACGTTACGCATGCTTAACATACCCTCATGCGCAGCGCCTTGTCAAGACGCGGTGAACCTTGACAGATAATGGGCGATAGCCATCACGCGCACGCCACGATAAAGATATATCTTGACATTGCGCTCATGTCAATGGTTGACGATATATCTTAGAACATGCGCCTGGCGGTGTGCCCCCTCAAAGTGTTATAGATCAACTAGCACACTTTTGGCAAGAGAAGGGGACGAGCGTATGTCGGGCGACGATCCCTATGCTGTGCTCGCCGAGTGGTACGACATCGAGCACGACGCGATCACCGAGGATGTCGAGTTCTTCGCGCAACAGATCGCCAGCCTGGGCGTGGCGCGTCCGCGTGTCCTGGAGGTTGGCGGCGGGACGGGGCGCATCGCGGCTGGACTCGCGCTGGCAGGGTACGAAGTCGTGGGAATCGAGCCATCGGCGGCGATGCGTGCGCGCTATCTGGCGCGGCTGGCGGCGCTGCCGGAGCGGGTCGCTCGGCGGATGACCGTTCTCGATGGCGACGCGCGGTTACTGACGCTGCCAGCGGACACGCGCTTCGATGCGGCGCTCTACGGCCTGGATACCTTCGCGCATCTGCTCACCGCCGAGGAGCGAGACGCAGCGCTACGGGCTGCCTACGAGCGGCTGCATATTGGAGGGAAGCTCCTCATCGACCTCGACCCGCTCGGCGCACGACGCCTCGCTGAAAGCATCGGGCGCGATTGGCTGCAAGGCGCCTGGCAGGATCAGCGCTCAGGCCGAGTACTGCGCCACACGCTACGCGCGACCGATGTGAGCGACGATGTGAGCGACGATGTGAGCGACGATGTGAGCGACGATGTGGTGACGATTCAGAACGTGCTTACGGTCACGGCGCCGGATGGAGCCGTCACTGAGACGATCACGGAATTGCGCCTGGCTCTGCTTTCGCGTGAAGAAGTGGAGCGCGCGATTTCCGCCGCTGGCTTCATGTTGGAGGCGACCTATGGCGGCTATGATGGGCGCAAGGTTGAGCCTGATGCGCCGCGTTTGATCTTCGTCGCCGCCCGCTGATCGACGCTTGTTGTCGCGCTGATGGGGACAATCAGGATGAACGTCGCACCCCGCTCCGGCGCGCTCTCGACGCGGATCTCGCCACCATGCGCATGCGCGATGGCCTTTGCGACCGCGAGGCCAAGACTATAACCGCCGGGATGGCTCTTTGCCGTTCGTTCCGCCTGGTAAAAGCGTGTGAAGATGCGCACGGCGTCCTCTGGAGCAACGCCTGGCCCTCTATCGCTCACGGCGAAATGAATCGCGCCATTGCTTGCCGTCACGCTCAGAATGACTTCGCCACCCTCAGGCGAGAACTTCACCGCGTTCTCCAGCAGCTTGATCAGCGCGTACGCTAGTCGCTCGCCATCGCCCTCAAGCGACAGCGCCTCCCCTTCAACACGCAGGCTCAGCCGGATACTCTTGGCGTCTGCCGCCGTCTCGACGGTTCGCAACGCGCGCCGGGCAACCTCCAGACCATCTCCTGGCGCGCAACGCAGCGCCAGCGAACCCTCGTCGGCGCGACTTAGCAGCGTGACATCCTCGACCAGTTGCGTCAGCGCCTGGCCACTCTCACGCGCGTATTCCAGGAACTCGCGCTGCCGTTCGTTCAGCGGGCCGACAGGTTGATCCAGCACGATCTCGACGAATCCAGTCAAGGTGTTGAGTGGCGTGCGCAGCGCATGCGAGACCAGCGAGATGAACTCTGCCTTGGCGGCGTCCTCCCGCGCATTGTCGTGGGCGCTCTGCGCCTGTACACGTCTGGTTCCGCGCCCAAGCGCCAGCAGCAGCATAGGCGTGAGCGCGTCAAGGATCTCAGCGCCTGCGGTTGCATCGCCACCTGGCGGCCACACGGCGACGACTACTAGACCAGCTTGCGCGCCACCCAGCAGGCATCCCGCTATCTGCCACCCCCCGAAATGTGGGTC
>DATAOM010000245.1:0-13480 GCA_036265775.1 Ktedonobacterales bacterium
TGACGGTATCTGTGAGCAGGATGTCGGCGTCATCCTGGAACTCGTCACGCTCCTCGCCCGATTGCTGGCGGTTGAAGAGCTGGCTGATAGGCATTGGCTGGCGGCGACGCAGCGCGCCGAGAGCGAGGTTGGTCGCCACGCGGTAGAGCCACGCGTGGGGCCGGTCATAGTGTTGAATTTTGGCGAAGTGAATCCATGCGCGGAAGAAGGTCTCCTGCGCGATCTCGACCGCGACCTCATCAGAGGCGAGCAGGCGCCGCAGATAGCCGTAGAGCGCCTGCTCGTGCCGCGTGAAGAACGCGTCGAAATCCGCGGCTGCGGTGTCCTGGTCCTTCTGCCCTCCCACAACCAGCCCTTTCAGCGGAGCCTCCACATGCCATTCTTCACAGACGCGAGACCGACCAATGTCTGAACAGCGTAACGTTCAATCATGATGAACGACGGCTCTATGCGGTAAACGTCATCGAGGTGATCACCTGGCGCAGCGCCGCCGACGGCTTTGCGCCTTCGCTATACAGCTCATCCACGCGCAGCAGGTAGGCGCCGGCAGTGATGTAGTGACGGATACCCGGACGATAAATTTGGGTCTTGCCCCCGTCGGTATAGTCCGCCGACCAGACGACGAGCGCGTAGGCGGTGTGTCCACCGACCTGCGTGCGGCTCAGCGTCTCCCAGCAGGCCAGCGCGCCAATCTCGCGGAAGGAGTACGGTGGGTTGGCGGTGTGGTAGGCCTCCGGCGTTAGATGCGACGGGTTCTCGAGATAGTCGATGCGAACGGCGTTATACGGTGGCGGGGAGATCTCGGTTCCAGGGTTGGGTGGGGTGTAGTTGAGGATCTGGAATCCTCCCGTCGGCGTCGCGTCCGAGACATACCAGTTCGAGGGATATTTGATGGAGTAGCCAGCGGTGGTATTGGTGTAGCTGGCCGCGCCCTGTGGGACGATAGGCTTCGGCGCTGGGGATGGTGGGACTGGCGCTGCGGTGGTCACACGTGGCTGGCAGCCACTCGCAGGCGCGGGCGTCGGCGTTTGACCATGTGCTGTGGCCGTCACATCTGGTGATGGCGTCCCGGTGGCGTCGCCCCCTGGGGTGATGGAGACCGACGCGCAGGCGGCCAGCAGCGCGCTCAGCAGGAGCGCGCAGAACGCTCCCGCGACCTGTCTGGAATATCGTGGCGCCGTCACGGAAACCTCCTTGTGCAGAGACAATGCGCGCAGCCTACAATACACACGCCCATCCATGGCCGAGTGTGACAGAGAATGGCTATCTTATCCGCCAAGCGATAGAACGGGCCATCAGGCGCAGGGCTGACGTGCTAGAATGCGTCGAATGCGTCTATAGCGTAGACAGGAGACACAGATGGCGATAGAGAAAGAGCGAGACGCCGCGTTGGAGGAATTGATTCGGCGCGGCGCAGCCGAACTCCTCGCGGTGAATCCACATCTTGCGGATCCACCTGCGCCGCTATCTGATGATGTGGTCGAGCAGTTGGAGGCGGACGAGGCCGAACTTGAAGGTATCTGGGACGCTATTGAGCGAGATCGCAGTGGCGCGCCGGCCTATTCGACGCTTGACGCGCTTCATGCTGATCGAGGCGAATAGGTCATATGCCGGCCTATTTCTTTGATACGAGCGCGCTGCTCAAGCGCTATTACCGTGAGCCAGGAACTACATGGGTGCAAGGAATCGTAGCGCCACGAGCACGTTCGACCATCTATCCGTCGCTGCTCGCCCATGTTGAAACCATCGCCGCGCTCCGACGTATTGGCCGTCTGAACGGAGATCATCCTTCTTACATTGACTCACTGGTAAATCTTTTCAAGCGGCATCTGGCGCTTAGTGCGCAGACCAACGCCCCGTACACGCTTATTCCCATCTCGCCTTCTGTCATCGAGTACGCCTCCGGACTGTGCGACAAATATTGGGACATCAGCCCAGGCCCTCTGCGCAGTCTGGATGCAATTCATATCTCCAGCGCCGCGCTCGTATCTGCCACTTTGTCCGACAAAATCACTCTCGTTACCGCCGATCTGCAGATGGCGGCCATTGCGGCTATTGAGGGCATCAGCGTGATCAATCCAGTGTATCCGCCACGACAGTGATTATCCGCTTATAATTGGCGGTCAACGGTTGAAAGCATGGCCCATGGCGAAGAAGCGACGCAATCGCGGTCCCCGGCGGGCAGTCGTGCAAGCGGCGCCACGCGCGGGCGGCGGGCTGGCGCTGGAGGTGAACGGGATCGTCCAGTCGGTGACGGTGGGCGACCGTGGGCCAGAGGATGCGGGCTATTGGGGGCTGATGATCCCGCCGGAGCGACCGAGGCGGGCGCTGCTGCTGGGGCTGGGCGGCGGGACGGTCGCGGCGCTGCTGGCGAAGGTGTATCCCGGCTGCGAGATCGTGGGCGTCGAGCGCGAAGCGAGTGTGCTGGCGACCGCGCGCGCAGATTTGGCACTGGACGAGATTCCTGGCTTGCGCGTCATCGAGGCCGACGCCTTCGCGTGGGTGGGCGAACATGCGCGCTCCGAACCGGGAACGTACGACTATATCGCACTGGATCTCTACGAGGGTGGGCGGCTCGTGGCGGGAACACTGGGGACGCTCTTCCTGCGCGAGATCGCCGCGCTACTGACGCCACATGGCACGCTGGCGGTGAACCTGACGATGTCAATGCGGCTGCAGGAGCGGACGCAACGGCTGGAAAGCGTCTTCGCGCTTACCGAAACGCGACGGCTGTGGGGGAATGTTGTCTTGCTGCTGCGCCAGCGTGACGAGAGCGCGCCGCAATCTGCAGGCGAGTGAAACGACCTTTGCGCGATGATTGCGCATGCTTGTGGAAAGTATGGTCTACTTCCCTGCGCGTCATATGGGCGATTGGAGCCGTGAGCAAAGGAGACAACGCATGGCATACGCCTCGGTCAACGGCCTGGACATTTATTACGAGATACACGGGAGCGGCGGCGCCCCGCTGATCGTGCTACCTGGCGGCTTCATGACCGTCCAGGCGATGGGCGCGCTCGTGCCAGAACTTGCGGCGACGCGACAGGTGATCGGCGTCGAGTTGCAGGGGCATGGACACACCGCCGACATCGACCGCCCACTGCATTATGAGACGATGGCGGACGACATCGCCGCGCTGATGGAGCATCTTAACATCGCGCAGGCGGACTTTTTAGGTTATTCTCTCGGCGGTGGCGTCGCGCTGCGGCTCGCCATTCAGCATCCCGAGCAGGCGCGCAAGCTCATACTGACCTCGACCGCGTTCAGGCGGGACGGGTGGTATCCCGAAACGCTGGCGGGCATGGCGGCGATCAGCCCTGAAGGATTTGCCAATACGCCGATCTATGAGGGCTATCTCCTGACTTCGCCTAAACCTGAAGCGTGGCCAACCTTTGTCGGCAAGATGCGCCAGTTGCTGAGCGAGGACTATGACTGGACGCAGGACGTGACGGCTCTCAAGGCTCCTGTCCTGATCGTCGTCGGAGACGCGGACGGCCTGCGCCTGGCGCACGCGGTGGAGATGTTTGGCCTGCTCGGCGGCGGCAAGCAGGATGGCGACCTGGCCGGTCTATCGCCATCGCGGCTGGCGGCGCTGCCGTTCACGACGCATGTGGGCTGGGCGCCTCCCAATCGTGGCGTCCTGACGCGCGCGGACCTGCTGCTGCCGATGATCACCGAATTCCTCGACGCGCCCATGCTAGCGGCCGAGTGAACCGAAAAACCGAAGAGGGCGATAGCGCTGGTTACTGGATCTGCTTCTCCATCATCGCCGCGGGGAGAGATTGGCCGTCTGGCAATGAGATGTCAACACGCTCTCTGACATGAAAGCCCATCGCTGCGTAGAGCGACTCCCCAGCCAATGTCGAGCCCAAGTCCATCCTGGTAAAGCCCGCCTCTCTGGCGGCAAGCTCACAGGCGCGCATGAGACTGCTGCCGATGCCACGTCGCGCCCAGTCGGGATGCACATAGAAGGCCCGAATGTGTGCGGCGTCACGTGCGGGATCGAGCAGAGGATCAGCTTCCCCCTTGCTCTGATCGCCTCCATACAAGGTCTTGCGCTTGCTCCACCCTCCGGCTCCAACGATCTGACCAGTGTCCTCGGCGACGTAATATGTGCCATCCTCGATTAGTTGTGTATCCACGCCGAAGACATGGATCAAGGCGCTCTCGATTTGCGCAGGGGTGTAATATCCCTGACTCAGCGCGCGGACAGAGACTGGGATGAGTTCCTGCAGCGCAGGAATATCGTCGGTTGTCGCCAGGCGAAGGTCAATCGTCATACTGAACGCCCTCCCAAAAACAAGCCAAACGTGCGTTAACCCTCCCGCGCGCTAGATTGTACGCTATTTTTGGCGTGAATGAACGATGTCGCACGATGAGGAAGGGCGCTTTAAGAAAGGCCAAGGGCTAGGCGTCCGCGTCCGGTGCGGTATCGGCGTCGTTTCCAGAGTCAGGCGCATCGGTCATGAGGAGCCAGTTCACCATCGAGCGCGTGGCGAGCAGGTGGAAGCGGCGGTAGGTGTCGGAGACCGCATCGGGCGACGCGCCGACCAGCGCAAGGGCGTCCTCATAGGTAAAGCCGATCAGGTCGGGCAGCTCGTCGCTCGTGGCCCAGTCCTCCGGGAGTTCAGGCAATTCCGGCGCGTTGAGGATGCGCTGCTCCAACTCGTCGAAATAGGCGAGGTTGTTGGTGAGCAGATCGGGCGTGGTCGTCTCGCCATGGCACGGCAGGACCATGAACGGCTCCAGTGCGACGAGCCGACGCAACGACTCGCGCAGCAGCGGCATATCGGCTGGCGTGTCGATCCAGGGGAAGGGAAACTCGGCGGCGTCGCCAGCAAGGACGAGTTTCAGTTCAGGAATCCAGACGGAGACATGGTCGGGCGTGTGCCCCGGCGTGGCGAGCAGTTGTACGGTCAGGTCGCGGCCGTCGATCTGAAAGTCGCCGTCGAAGGTGAGTGTGGGCGCGACGAGTTGTACCTCGTCGAGCGTCTCGTCCTGCTGGCGCATGCGCTCCAGCCGGTCGCGTGACTCCTGCCCCAGCACACGCTCGCGGGCAAGGCGCGTGGCGATGATCGGCGCGGGATAGGGGCCGTCATCGGCGAATGTGGCGTTGCCCCAGGCGTGATCGTAGTCGGCGTGAGTGTTGACGACGAGCAGGCGCCGCCCCGTCAGGTCAGCTTTCACCATCTCCACGATCGCGGCGGAGACAGCGGGTGTCGTGCCGGAATCCACTACGATGAGATAGCGCTGTGTCGTAAGGACGAAGGTCTCGACCTCATCGCGCGAGAAGAAGACGCGTACGCGCGCGTCCCATCCCCGGCTGGGAACTTCGACGACCTCGGCTGAACTGCTGGATGACGCGCTCACGCGCTGCTCCTTCATGACCGCTCAGGTGGCGCGACGCGCTTGCCGCTCACCTCTCACCACAATGCTACAATATCCGCCACAGCGCGTAAGGTTCAAGGAGAGAGCGAGCGCGCTCGACACGCGATTAGCTATCCCGGCAAGGATGACCTGCGATGACCTCTTCTTCGAATAACGCCTCCAATAACGCGATTGAAGGCGTCGACGCACGCTCCATTGCCGCCAGCGTCCCCGAGAATGCGACCCCCGAAGCGCCACGGCGCGGCATGACCCTGACTGGCGACGGCGGTCTGTTGCCGCCGGTCTCGCGCTCGCAGGTACGTCCCTGGACCGTTGTCGTGATTATCTTCACGGCGCTGCTCGTCGTGGGCGCGCTCTACCTGCTCTGGCAGCTCAGTGACATCATCAAATGGGTCTTCGTCGCGGCGTTCCTGGCGGTGGCGCTCAACCCGGCGGTGCGCTGGCTCCAACGACGGCGCGTTCCACGTCTGGCGGCGATTGGCATCGTCTTCCTGGGGCTGATTCTTGTCGTCGTCGGGATCGGCGCGCTGGTGCTGCCGCCGCTCGTGGAGCAGGTGCGCGAGATCGGCGCCTATCTGATCGACGCCTTCAAACAGCCAGGCGGGCTGAACCAGGTACTCCAGGATGTGGCGAACCGTTTCGGCCTCGGCGCATATGTGGATGAGATTCGCGCGCAATTAGCTGAGCTGCCGGCACGCCTGGGCGGCGCGGCGGGTCCGCTGCTCGCCGTGACAGGCAGCATCATCGGCAGCGTGACGGCGCTGGTCAGCGTGCTATTGCTGACCTTCTTCCTGCTCAAGGACGGCGACCGCTTTGTCGAGGCGGGGCTGAACCTCGTCCCAGAGACAACGCGGCTCTCGCTACGCCGCGCGCTGGAAGAATCGGCGCGCGCCGTCTCGAACTACATCACCGGCAATCTACTGATTAGCCTGGTCGCCGGGGTCACGGTCTACATCGTCATGCTCATTCTCGGCATGCCATATGCCATCACACTTGCGCTCGTCGTTGCGATTCTCGACCTCATTCCGCTCGTCGGCGCGACGCTGGGCGCGATCATCGTGATTCTCGTCGCGCTCTTTCTCAACCCGGTCTGGGCGCTGATCCTGCTGATCTACTTCCTGGTCTACCAGCAGATCGAGAACAATTTCCTCCAGCCGCTGATCTACGGGCGCAGCGTGCATCTGCCGCCGCTGGTGGTCTTCCTGGCGGTGTTGATCGGCGCGCAACTGCTCGGCATCCTCGGCGCGCTGCTCGCCATTCCCGTGGCCGAGATGATTCGCATCGCGCTGGTCGAGTGGCTGGCGGCGCGAGCGCGCAAGACCGGTGGGACATCGCCGAACGTCGAGACGACCGCGCCGGTGGATGAGGTTGTCGCCGAGGCGGGTGGTCCGCAACCCTAAGCGCGCTACTTGCCGCGCCAGGTCGGCGTCCGCTTATCGAGGAAGGCGCACATGCCCTCCTGCGCATCGGCGGCGAGCGCGTTCATGCTCATGACCTCTTTGGCATAGGCGTAGGCCTTGGGCTGGTCGAGGTCGATCTGGGTATAGAAGGCCTGTTTGCCCAGCGCGACGACGAACGAGCTAGCCTCAACGATGCGTGCGGCGAGCGCATTCGTCGCATCTTCAAGCTGGTCGGCGGGGACGACGCTGTTGACCAGACCCCAGTCGGCGGCGGTCGCGGCGGAAATCGCCTCGCCGGTGAGCAGCATCTGCATCGCGCGCTTGCGTCCGATAGCGCGGCTGAGCGCGACCATGGGCGTGGTGCAGAAGAGGCCGATGCGCACACCAGGGGTAGCGAACTTGGCCTCATCTGAGGCGATGGCGAGATCGCAGGTGGCGACGAGCTGGCATCCGGCGGCGGTGGCGATGCGGTGGACGCGCGCGATGACCGGCTGCGGGATCGCCTGAATCAGCTCCATCAACTGGACACAGACGTCGAAGACGTGACGGTAGATGGTGACATCGCCGTCTACAAGGTCGCGCAGGTCGTGTCCGGCGGAGAATGCGGGGCCGTTGGCGGCGAGGACGACGACGCGGGTGTCTTTATCGTTCCCGACGGCGGTGAAGGCGGCGATCAACTCGTTCATCATCTCCAGCGAGAGGGCGTTACGCTTCTCCGGCGTGTTCATGGTGATGGTGGTGATCTGGCCGTCGCGCGCGACGAGGATGTTCTTGTACGCTGTTGCAGCGCTATCAGGTGTGGTCTTGGTTTTCGTCTTTGTGGCGCTCATGCGGCTGCCTCCTATACGCTTCGCTGAGAATAGGTGTTCTGTGGCGCTCTATCGCCATTCTACCATCGTTCATACGCGCGTTCGGTAAACAGCAGACGCTGCGCAGGTAATGTGATAGGCTACTCAGCGATACGGAGAGGAGAAGCGGGATGATCGAGCGGCTCAAAGAAGCGTTTGATCTCGCCGGGCGATTGCCAGAAAAAGAGCAACAGGCGCTGGCCGATCTCCTCATTGAGGAGATACGGACATCTCAGCGCTGGAACAACCACTTCAATGATCCCCGTGCAGAAATGCAGGCAGGCGATGACCAATACACGCCCCGCAAATGGCGCTACACCAATGCTGTCACTGAGTTTCCTGAGTTTGATGAACTTCCATATTTTCATGTGAACATGGACACCTGGTACTATTCGGAATTGGTAGATCCCAATCACCAGGCGACTCTGGGCAAAGTGGCGCTTGGAGAGAATCCAATAACGCCAGCGCAGGATGTGGGAAGGTTCATTGCAGAGCAGGTAGTCGCATTTCGCGACAGTTTCTCCGATATCTTCCGACCAGCGTTGATTTCCGTTGGGGTCGAGCCACGTCTCACTGGTGTGGTTCATTTTTCTTGTGATTACTCCCCTCCAGTGACGCAGGACGAAGTTGAGGCGCTGCAGACATCCGTGAACCAGGCGTCTTATTCCAACGTGCCCTATGAAGGTGTTACTAACTTGTCGATCACCTTCGATATGCATGCGATAGTGCGAGACGAGCACGGAGAGTACACTCAGGTCTGGCTCCCTGAGGCGGGCCATGTACGGTATAGCGCACGCTACACCGACGGAACCATTCCCACCTACCCAGCCGTTACCCACATCTTGACGCCGCTGGCGCAAAGGGGACGAGCACTATGGACCGCCACGCTGGAGTGCAACTTCATCTCTCTGTTCCGCCAGAGCAACGCAGATGTACTCAACCGTGTACGCAGCCAGTGGCGCGACTGGCTGCAGGACCATCCTCTGGGTGAAGAATCACGCGACGCGAATGGGGAACTATTGGACGAACCTGAGCGGTCAGGGGAGTACTTCGTCGTGACACTCGCAGAGCTGCCACCAGGAACACCTCCCGACAATCGCGAACTCTCCGAGCGGAACCTGCCCCGGTTGCGTGCTGCTCTGAGCCAGTGGGAGGAGACTCTCGTCGCATCGTTCGAATGGGCTGTTACCCTGTGAGCGCTCGCGGCGATGAGATAGCCTTCTTTTCAGCAGGGGTGAAAGGTAAGTGAGGATGCCAGCGTCACATGTCGCGCTGCTGCGGGGAATCAACGTCGGCGGGAAGAATCCGCTGCCGATGAAGGCGCTAGCCGAGGAGTTTGTCGCGGCAGGCTGCAAGGATGTGCGGACATTTATCCAGAGCGGCAATGTGATTTTCAGCGCGCCGCCGGATCATGATGAGGATCTGTTGGCGCGGCTCCTGTGCGAGCGGCTGGCGAAGCGATTTAACTACAACGCGCCGCTGGTCTTGCGCGCCACCGAGGAGTTGCGGGCCGCGGTCGCCAACAATCCCTATCTGGCGCTGGGCGCGCCGGAGGACTCGCTGCACGTGATGTTTCTGACGGCGACGCCAGAGGCGGAGGCAGTGAAGAAGCTGGACCCCGACCGCTCGCCGGGCGACGAGTATCAGGTCATCGTGCGGGAGATCTACCTGCGGCTGCCCAACGGCATGGCGCGCACAAAGCTGACCAACGCCTACTTCGACTCAAAACTGGGCGTGACGAGCACGGCGCGCAACTGGCGCACGACGACGAAGCTGCTGGAGCTGATGGAAGAATAGCCAGCCCACCAGTCACAGATATGAGGCATTGCGCATCTCTTGATGCGACAACTCCACGGCCCATTCCCACTCCATGCTCTACCCCCAGACGACTTCCCGGCGAAATAGGAGTTTCTCCGATGTGGCGGGAAGAGCGCCCCGACTATGCTTGTCTCCGAAGCGGCGATGGAAGAGCGAACGGAGGCTCTCATGCGGCTTTGACGAGCAAGAGGAAGGGGGAATGTGAGCGATCTCTCTGGCGCCTGCTGATTCCTGCCAGCGCATGGGACACATACGCCGGACATGCCTCGGCGCAAACCATGCCCGAGTCTCTCGACCCGTTGAACACTCGATTACGCAGGAGAATTCCTGCATGGAGGTCCTTGCATGTCAATTTCTCAGAATGTCGGAGCAGCGGCTGCTCCTGTGTCTAGTCGTGTGGCCAGTCCATCAATCACGGCGCTCCGCTGGTACATGCGGGTCGCGGGCGGGCTCATGTTGTTGTTCATGCTGTTGCCGGGCGACCCAGACAGCTCCACACTTTTCACCTTCATCGCGAACCATGCGCCCCTTATCATACCTGCGCTGGCGGCGGTAATCGGCTCGTTTGAGAAGCGCGCAAACTGGCTCTTGGGGGTCGTCCTTGCGCTGCTGTGGGCTGTCCTGGCCGTGATCTTCGTGTTTGGAGGGCCAAATGGGCCAGGGCTCGTCTTCGAGATCGCCGGTATCGTACTCGTAGGGTCTGGTCTGATCGTCGCCGCGCTCTCTTTCCGAGCGTACGCCAGCGACTTTTGATTACCGGCGAAAACGCGTACACTAACGGCGGACCGCTCATGCCCTCCACAAGCGGGCTGAGCGGTCGGTAGCCTGGGCGTGTTCCTTTGCGATTGCCAGCGCACGACCTGGGTAAGCGACGAAAGCGACGACCATGAGCAAGCGCGCGACCTTCTGGCTGGCTTGGTTCAGCCTGGGCGTCTATCTGCTCATCGCCATCGCCACCCTGCTTTTTGAGCTGAAGAACGCGCCATCGACATGGCTCAACGATCTGAGCAGGGCGCTGGTGTTGCTGGCCTGCGCAATGCTCGGAGCGTTGATCGCCTCACGGCGTCCACAGAACGCGATTGGCTGGATCTTCTGCGTCACCGCGCTGCTCTGGGGGCTGGGGGCGCTGCTGCAGGAATATGCCGTCTATGCGCTCATCACAGTTCCAGGTTCGTTGCCAGCCGGAGCGTTGGCAGGCGTCATCGGTGGATGGGCTGCGGGAATGGGTTGGTACCTGCTGCTCACCTTTCTCCTCCTCCTGTTCCCAGATGGGCGGCTTCCCTCTCCACGCTGGCGCTTTCTCGCGAGGCTCATTGCGGGTCTTCTGACTATCTGGACACTAGCCACCTTGCTCGCGCCTACCAACGCCAATTCGGCTGATCAACGCCTGACGGCTGCGCCTAATCCGATCGGAATTGCGGCTCTGCCGGACCTGTTTGATCTGCTGACCGCGGTGATTCCTCTGGCCTTGTTTGCAACAGTGATCGCATGCGTCGTCGCAGTAGCCCTCCGCTTTCGCCGAGCGCGAGGGGATGAAAAGCAGCAGCTCAAGTGGTTCGCCTATGGCGCTGGAGTGAGCGCTTTGCTGCTCTTGGTTATCGCCGCCTTGGTGATACTTTTGAACAGCGCTCCTGACGCGCTTTTTTACCTGGCAGTAGTGAGCATTCCGATCACAGCGGGCATCGCAATCCTGAGATACCGCCTGTATGATATTGACATTCTTATTAACCGCACACTCGTCTACGGAATCTTGACTGTCATCGTGGTCGGTCTCTATGTCGTCGTTGTGGGCTATCTGGGCGCTCTCTTCCGCACCGGCGGCAACCTCCTGATCTCGCTCATCGCGACCGGCGTCGTCGCGCTCCTCTTCCAGCCATTGCGTAGCTGGCTCCAGCGCGGAGTAAACCGGTTGACGTATGGGCAGCGTGACGAGCCATACGTGGTCGTCGCGCAATTGGGGCGGCGGCTCGAAAGCATCCCGGCGCCGGAGGCGATGCTGCCGGCGATCATCGAGACGGTCGCGGTGGCGCTCAAGCTGCCCTACGCAGCCATCGCGCTCAAGCGGGGCGACGAGCTGCATACCGAGGCGGTCTACGGGACGCCGGTGGAGGCAGTGTTGACGTTGCCGCTGGTCTATCAGGCGGAGACCATCGGCCAGTTAACGCTGGGACCACGCCAGCGTGGCGAGACGTTCACTACGGCGGACCGGCGGCTATTGGAAGATCTGGCCCGGCAGATCGGCGTCGCCGCCCACGCGGTCCAGCTCACCGCCGACTTACAGCGCTCGCGCGAGCGGCTGGTGACGACGCGCGAGGAGGAGCGACGCCGTCTGCGCCGCGACCTGCACGATGGCCTGGGGTCGGCGCTGACCAGCCTGATGCTCAAGCTCGACGCCGCCGATACGCTACTGGACCGCGACCTGCCTGCGGCGAGAGGATTGCTCGCCGAGACGCGCGGCCAGATGCAGGCGTCAATCACCGACATTCGCCGCCTCGTCTATGACCTGCGCCCACCGACGCTGGACGAGTGGGGCCTGGTGGACGCGTTGCGCGAGCAGGTGGCGCACTATGCGCTGGGCGATCTGCGCGTGACAATCGAGGCGCCAGAGTCGCTTCCACCGCTCTCGGCCGCCGTCGAGGTGGCGGTGTATCGTATCGCGCTGGAGGCGCTGGCGAATGTCGTCAAGCATGCGCATGCTACGAACTGCGCCATCCGCATGTCGCTCTCAGAGCATGCGCTCGTCGTCGAGGTTAAAGACAACGGCGTGGGCAGGGCGGTGGGAACACACGCGGGCGTGGGCATGACGGCGATGCGCGAGCGGGCGGCGGAGTTAGGCGGGTCATGCGTGATCGAGGACGCGACGCCACAGGGAACGCTGGTGCGCGCCAGTATCCCGCTCGTATCCCAGTAATCCTTTAGAGGGGCATGATGCGCTATGGCTGAAGAGACACTACGCGTGCTGCTGGTGGACGATCACCCGATGATGCGCGAGGGGCTGAGCGCGCTGCTGGCGACCGTGCCGGGGACCACCATCGTCGGAGAGTGCGGCGACGGCGAGAGCGCGGTGGCGATGGCAAAGGACCTGCAGCCTTCACTCATCCTGATGGATCTCAACCTCCCCAAACTCAGTGGTATCGAGGCGACACGCCGCATCACTCAGGACAATCCGCAGGTCGCGATCCTGGTCCTCACGATGCTCGAAGACGACGACTCGGTCTTCGGCGCGATGCGCGCGGGGGCGCGGGGCTATCTGCTCAAGGGAGCGGGGAAAGATGAGGTCATCCGCGCGATCAACGTCGTCGCGGCGGGCGAGGCGATCTTCAGCCCGCCCATCGCGCAGCGCCTGGTGCAATACTTCGCCAACATGCGTCCGCTCATTCCGGCGAACGCGTTTCCTGAGCTGACGGAGCGCGAGCGTGAGGTGCTGGCGCTGATCGTGGACGGCAAGAGCAATCCGCAGATCGCCGAGATGTTGTCACTGAGTCCGAAGACGGTCAGCAACCACATCTCCAATATCTTCAGCAAGCTACAAGTGCTCGACCGCGCGCAGGCAGTCGCCAGGGCGCGACAGATGTCTGGGGAAGAATAGGCGCTCGCGCGTCGTAATCAACTTGCCCCATCCGTTGGCGTTGAGAGCATGAAGACAATTCCATGGTCGCCGTCCTCATGCTCCTCGCCGATGACCGTGAAGCCGCATTTCTCCAGGACGCGCTGCGAGCCAATGTTCTGTGCGAGGACCCAGCCGTAGAGGGGACGCCGTCGCTCCACGTCGAGAAAGAGCGCAAGCGCCCGCGTCGCGATGCCCTTGCCCCAATACTCCTGGCCGATGCGGTAGCCAATCTCGCGCCGGCCATCGCGCGGAAAGCTCACGAGGTCGCCGGCGATCTGCCCATCGAAAAGTATGGTCCAATGAAGGTTCGCCGTATCGGCGCGAACCATCTGCCAGTGCGCGATGTAAGCGTCCCATTCGCGCGCAGGGACGCCTGCCATCGCGCTGGAGGCAGGATCGCGCTGGTTCTCGAAGAGGAT
>DATAOM010000246.1:0-3272 GCA_036265775.1 Ktedonobacterales bacterium
GTTCGCACGGCCTCCTGCTCGGCGGCGTACTCAGCGCGCAGGGCGTCGGGCGAAGGGCTATTGGTCAGACCGGAGGCCAGCGTCACGCCACCGACCACGGACGGGCAGCGCGCGAGAATCTCTGGCGCGTAGCGAAACGTGACCATCTCCCGGCGCTCCCTTTCCGTGAATGTCCTCGTGAATGCTCTACAACAGTCCGACGCGCTCTTTGGCCGTGCGCAGCGTCTCCACCGCGAGCGGGCGCACCTGCTCGTCTCCCTGTGTGAGTAAGGCGTCCAGCGCGGCGTGGTCGGCGAAGAGCTCGTTGAAGCGCCGCTGAATCGGCTCCAGCGTGGCGACGACACGGTCGGCCAGCGCCGCCTTGAACTCTTTGTAGCCCTTGCCCGCGAACTCCGCCTCGATCTGCTCTTTGCTCCCGCCGCCAAGCTGCTGGTAGATCGTGAGCAGGTTGAAGATGCCAGGGCGCTTCTCGTCGAAGACGATGTCGCGCTGCGAGTCGGTCGTGGCGCGCGCGATCTTTTTGCGAATCACGTCGGGCGGGTCCAGCAGCGCGATGTATGACGCCTCGACGCCGCTCTTGCTCATCTTCTTCTCTGGCTCGTCCAGCGCCATGATGCGCGCGCCCTCCTTGCGAATGAGCGTGCGCGGCTCGACGAAGGTCTGGCCGAAGCGATGGTTGAAGGTGGAGGCGATGTCGCGCGCAAGCTCGACATGCTGGCGCTGATCCTCGCCGACCGGCACGGCGTCGGCCTGATAGAGCAGGATGTCCGCCGCCTGCAGGACAGGGTAGGTGTAGAGGCCTGCGCTGGCCAGCTCACGGTCCTCCCCCGCCTTCACCTTGAACTGCGTCATGCGGTTCAGCCAACCCGTCGGCGTCACGCAGTCGAGAATCCACGCCAGCTCGGCGTGCTCATGCAGGTGCGACTGGACGAAGAGCGTGCTGCGCTTGGGGTCCATGCCACAGGCGAAGAGCGTCGCGGCGAGCCGGCGGACGCTGACACGTAACTCGTCGGGGTCCTGCGGGAGCGTGATGGCGTGTAGGTCCACGATGCAGTAGATGTTCTCGTAGGCATCCTGCTCATCCACCCAGTGGCGGATGGCGCCGATGTAGTTGCCGATGTGCGCGACGCCGGTGGGCTGGATGCCAGAGAAGACACGCTCGCGCTTCGGTGCCTGTGTTTTGGTCGATGGCGCCGGTTTTGTCTTCGTCGTTGATGTGCTCATGTGAATCTTCCTTTCGTTGCGTTCCTGGCTCTTCAGTCGCTGTAGCGCCAGTTCAATGCCGACATGCTTGTGTGAATCCTCCGCCGCATATGTTCGCAGCCAACAAAAAACCTCTCATCCACCTGGGACGAGAGGCTAGGCGCCTTCGTGGTACCACCCACATTCGAGCCAACACGCTACAACGGGAGAACCCCGCGCGGACGCCAGCTCCTCAGCGAGCACGGACCTGTATAGATCGATGCTCCGCCCCGCTAACGGTGGGCCAACCGGCGATACCCTACGGCTACAGATAGCCGCTCGGGTCGCTGCTCACGGGACCATTCGGCGAGGTCGCCAGCGCCGGCTTGCACTCTCCCGGCTCGCTGCTGCGGACGCGCTCTCGCGTACTTTTCCCGATCGCTGCTGATACGATATTGCGTTCGAGAACGAGTATAGCCACGCTAACCACTGGCTGTCAAGGGGCGCGGCTACGCCTCGCCGTGGAGCATGGCCATCAGGTGGCCCAGCACGACATCGCCGTGAGCGCGCAGGGCGTTGTGCTCGTACTCGCTCGTCACCCAGGTCCGGCTGCCCGTGATCGTCGCCGCCGCCTCCTCGGAGAGTTCCCGCTCCACGTACATGTCGTCGTAGTAGACCGCCGCTGCGACCGGCACGGTGTTGGCTCGCAGTTGCTCTAGATCATAGAGCGCGGGCCAGTCCTCATACTGCGCCAGAATCTCCGCCGCCTCACGCATCGGCGCCAGACCGCGATCCTCCTCGAACATCCACGGATACATCATCTCGCCGACGAAGAGCGGCGGATTGTCCGGGGACGGCTCGAACTCCGGGAACTCGGCGCGGATGCGCAAGGCAGACCAGCGCGAGGCCGCCCCCTGCGTGTAGCACCCTTCTTGCAGGATCGCATGCAGCGGATGATCGGCGTGGGTCAGCGAGAGCAGCGCGTTCAGCAGGAACGTCTCGCTCAACTCCAGCCCGCCTGGCCCAGAGACGAACGCCTCCTCCACCAGGTAGTGGACATGCTCGAAACCGTCGCTCGCGCCGAAGATGCCGCCCAACTCCTGAAAGCGACGGGGCGTGAGCGGGCTGCCATCGGGCAACTTGACCTGATGCGTCGCCAGATACGCCAGGATCGCCGCCGCGCGGTCGGAGTCGTCGGGATAGCGCGCGAAGTAGCGTCGGTTCTTGCCCAATACGCGCTTGTAGGTCGCGCGATAGACGCCATCTGGATCGTTGAGATGAACAGGTGGCAGCCCGCCGGTGATAAACGACTCGCGCAAGCCCTCCGGCGCGAGCGAGAGGTACGTTGTCGAGCAGAAACCGCCGTAGCTCTGCCCCAGGATGCTCCAGCGCTCATCCGGCCCGAGCAGCGCCTTGCGAATGATCTCGGCGTCGCGCACGATGGCGTCGGCGCGAAAGTGCTTGAGGTAGTCGGCCTGCGCCTGCGCATCGCCCCGCCAGGGCAACGTCTGCGCGGTAATAGGCGTGCTGCGACCCGTGCCGCGCTGATCGAGCAACAAGACGCGATAGTCGCGCACCGCACGCCCAATCCAGCCCGTCGCGCCCATCGGGCGAGGCGACTTCCCTCCAGGACCGCCCTGGAAGAAGACGAGCCACGGCAGGTCACGACTCGCATTCGGCGCCGTGACCTCGCGCGCGAAGATGCTGATCTGCTCACCATCTGGACGTTGATGGTCCAGCGGGACGGTGAAGGTGTGTTCGGTCAACGTCAGACCAGGGATGGAGTGGATTACGGCAGGCATAGAGAATCCTCGCTCTCACGCGCTAGCGATTCCGCGACGGACGGCATAGGGAAAGCGTAGCGCGGCAGGGCCAGCGAGGGCCAGGGCGCCTTATTGGTGGTTCCCGCCTTGCCCACCTGAAGGTGGCTGCTGTGGCGGATAGTGCGGAGGAGGCTGTGGCGCTCTCGGCTGCGGCGGGTAGCGAGGCGGCTGGCCCGCGTTGGGCGGATATTGTGGCGGATATTGCGGCGCTCCCTGCTGTTGCGGATACTGTGGAGCGCCTGGATTAGGGGGATAGTAGGGCGCGCG
>DATAOM010000247.1:0-9542 GCA_036265775.1 Ktedonobacterales bacterium
TGGCGCGAGATATTCCAGTCGCGGATGTTCTCCAGCCAGTCGGTGTAGGTCTTGCTGAAGCGCTGCGGGACGATCTGCGTCTGGCCGTACTCGACCGCGCCGAGCGCGCCGTTCGCCAGCGGGGCCATCTTCACCCACCACTGCATCGAGATCAGCGGCTCGATGATCGTGTGGCTGCGCGAGCAGTAGCCGAGCGGGATCGTGTACTCCTGCTCCTTCTCTAGCAGGCCCAGCCGCTTGAACTCAGCGACGACGCCCTTGCGCGCCACGTAGCGATCCTGCCCGGCGAACTGCCCAGCCTCGGCAGTCATCTTAGCGTCGAAGCCGATCACCTGAATGCGCTCAAGGTTGTGCCGGTTCCCGATCTCGAAGTCGGTCGGGTCATGCGCGGGCGTCACCTTGACCGCGCCGGTGCCAAACGCCTGGTCAACCGCCTCGTCGGCGACGATAGGGATGCGCCGGTTCATGATCGGCAGGATGGCGTAGCGGCCCACGAGGTCGCGGTAGCGCGCGTCGTTGGGATTGACGGCGACGGCGGTGTCGCCCAGGATCGTCTCTGGCCGCGTCGTCGCGACGGTGATGTAGCGCGTGTGCGCCTCACCGGCGAGCGGCTCCAGCGGATAGCGCACATAATAGAGTGTGCCCGGCGTCTCCTCGGTCTCGACTTCGAGGTCGGAGATCGCGCTTCTGCAATCGGGACACCAGTTGATGATGCGTTCACCGCGATAGATTAGCCCCTCCTCGTAGAGGCGCACGAAGACCTCGCGGACGGCGCGTGTCAGCCCCTCATCGAGTGTGAAGCGCTCGCGCTCCCAGTCGCAGGAGGCGCCGAGGCGGCGGTGCTGATCCTGGATACGGCTCTTGTAGCGGCGCACCCAATCCCAGACGCGCTCGACGAACGCCTCACGCCCGATCTGATGGCGGTCCGTGCCTTCTTTCGCCAGTTCGCGCTCGACGACGGCCTGTGTGGCGATGCCGGCGTGGTCCTCGCCAGGAACCCAGAGCGTCTCGTCGCCGAGCATGCGGTGGTAGCGGATCATGATGTCTTCGAGCGTCGCGGTGATGGCGTGGCCGAGGTGCAGCGCGCCGGTGACGTTGGGCGGCGGCATGCTGATGACGAATGGGCGGCGGTCGGGATTCTTGCTGGGGCGCGGCTTGAAGTAGCCGTTCTCCTCCCACCAGCGATAGAGTCGCCCCTCGACGGCGTATGGCTCGTAGGCTTTGGCGAAGAGGTCCATGCGCGCGCCATTCTCGTTGCTTGCGCCATTGGCTCCATTCGCGCTGTTGCCAGTTGTATTTGCGCGCTGCTTCGCGCCCTTGGCGATCTTATCGCCGGATTGCTGTTTCGTCGCCATCGCCTCACCTTGTCTCTCAAAATCTCTCGAACACGCAAAAGCCCTCTTCGCCAAGGACGAAAAGGGCTTCGTGGTACCACCTTGATTCGCGCTCGCGGACAAAACAGCGCGAGTCGCCTCAACCAGCGTGATAACGGACGCATCCCCGCGCGAGGCTACATCTCACCTCGCGTGCTCTCCAGGCCACTTCCGCGCCGCTCCCCCACAAGGGAACTTCCAGCCGCCGGAAACTGCCCGGCGATTCCCGTCTCTGGAGTGGGGAGACTGCTCGCGTACTCTTCCTGGTCGTCGCAGATCGCGACATACAGTATACGCCTTGCCGCTTGCCCCAGTCAAACTCCGCCTGCGCAGGGAAGCAGCCATCTTGTACCGCCAAGTCCACTTGAGCGATTGGAGACGCGGGCAAGACGCAGGCAAGACGTGGCCAGGTGAAGCTACACCGTCGCGGACTGACTCGGCGCGGGCTGACTCAGCCGCCTCCAGCGCCGACCCCATTCGAGGCTGGCCAAGCCTCCCACCCACACAACCGCGAAAAGCAAGACGGTAAGCGCCCACTGGTTTGCCCATTCCATGACCGAGTCTTCGACAAGTAGACCGCTTTCTGGATCCACCGCAACTGTGGTCTGCCCATAGTGGAGCAACGCGTTGAGCGCGATAACGCCGACCACTCCGACGATCACGAAGAAAAGAAAGACGGTGAGGGCGCGCCTGAACTGCCGGGTGGCGCAGCAATAAACGAGGAAGGCCACCAGCGCCAAAGCCGCGAACACGCTGCTAGGAGCTAAAGCCAGCAGCGCGCCCAGGAGCTTGTCAGGGTAATATTGCTCAGGGCTAGGACACGTCTCGAAGCAAGTGAAGCTTGTGTCGAAGTCTTCCGCCCACAAGGTGAAGAGCAGCGCCAGCGCCGACAGGATCGCCAGGATGCGCGTCGCGATATGCACGGCTGGGACGACTCGCTGCATGAGACCTCCCTTGCGCTGGTGAGAGGTTGGCACAATCGACCTGCGCAGGCCTGTTCGCCCTGAATGATACTATGGTCAGCCACCCGGTGGACAGCGAGATCGCTCAGCCTACCAGGAAATGGCGCTATTGGGGCACTGCATGCTCTTTGGTTCGTGTGAATGACGCTGCGACCAAGCTTTTCAGCGCAGGCAGGTCAACGTCGTCGAGGCGCTTGATGTAGAGGCAACCCTTGCCGGTGGTGTGCTTGCCCAGCTTCTTGAACCGCTCGTCATCGGGATCAATGCCGCCCATATTGTAGATAGTCAGATTCTGCTTGCGCGGCGAGAATCCAACAAGCATCGTGTCGCCCTCGCGTCCACTCGCATATTTGTAGTGGTAGCTGCCGAATCCGACGATGCTGCTGCCCCACATCTGGGGATCCATTCCCGTTACCTCTCGCATGAGTTCAACGAGCGCGAAGCTATCCTGACGCTTTTGCTCGTCTGTGATGCCGTTGAGAAATTGTTCGACGCTCTGGTCGGTGGGAACAGTCTTGTTTTCTGCCATCATGACCTCAGGCGGCGTTGCGTGCGAAGCGAGAGGCGATCAGCGCGAGGATGCCAGCGGCAAGGAAGGCGATGAAATGGGTTGTGTGTGATTTGTTGGGGTCGCTGAAGGTGAAGAGGTGCGGGAAGCCAGGGATGATGTAGTAGATGGCGATAGCGATGCAAAGAATTCCGACGACGACAAGTATCGTGGAGAGAGTGGAACCACGCATGTGATGAGACCCTTTCGTTAGAGGCGACACCTATCAGGCTTACCAGGGGAGCGAGAACACGCCGAGTGAGATGGGAGCGAAGATCAGGAACGCGATCAGCCCCTCGACGAGGCAAAAGATGGCAAACGGGGTTAGCCGCCCGACCTCGAAGTAGGCGGTCAGGAAGCGCACGCTCAAGAAAGCCGCGATGCCCGCGACCACCGCGCCGATGATCGCGATCACCAGCGTCGTGGTTGGCGCGTGGAAGAGCTTGGGAACCTCCAGCAGGCCCGCCAGCAGGATAACTGGCGTCGCCAGCAGGAAGGAGAAGCGCGCCGCCTCCGCGTGACTCAGCCGCGCGCCCATCCCCGCGACCATCGAGATGCCCGACCGTGAGATGCCGGGAATGAGCGCGAAGGTCTGCGCCGCGCCGATGAGCGTCGCCTGGAGGAAGGTGAGCTGCGGGATGCGCTTGAACGCCTGCTCCTGCTTGTAGCGGTCATGCACATCTGGCTCGGAGCGCCGTCGCAACTGCTCGCCAGCGAAGAGAATAGCCCCATTCAGACAGAGGAACGCCGCCGGGATGACCGGCCACTGGCTGGAGAAGAAGATCGCCTTGATAGGATCGTTTAGCAGCAGGCCTGCCAGGCCCACTGGGATCGTGCCTACGATGAGCAGCCAGATCGTCTTGCCCTGCGGATGCGCGTCGAGCCGTCCGGCGAAGGCTGTCTTGAAGAAAGCGGTGATCAACTCGACCCAGTCGCGCCAGAAGAAGGTCAACAGCGCGGCTGCAGTCCCCAGGTGCAGCATGACGAGGATGGGCAGGAACGTCTCGGACGTGAGCAGGTTGCCCCAGCCGAGCAGACCGGGGATGATGATGGACTGGCCGAGGCTGCTCACCGGGAACAGCTCGGTCACGCCCTGGAGCACGGCCAGGAACAGCACCTGAAGCAACTCAGGCAGGTGATTTAGAAGATCCATGCTTGGCCGTTATCTCCTCTGCCGCACGTTGCGGCGTGGTGTATCTCGCTTCGTTGGCTCAGTTCCCGGTAGGGCACTTGCCAAGATATTTGAACTGGTTTGCTACCTGCTGGGCGTATGTGGTCGCAACCCACAGTTGCCTAAAGAGGCAGCCATCGTGGATGTAGAAGAACGCGGTGGTGATGGAGCCAAGGTTAGGATCGGCCGCGGCGTAGAGGAATGGCTCACTTGCGATGTTCTTAGCTGGATCGCCTGCCGTGGCGCCGGGCGCAGAGATTGGTCCTGGTGGCAGATCCGTACATTGGTTATACGTATTGTACGGATTGTCTTTGGCAACGTCCTTCGGGGATGTGTTCTGCAAGAACCAATAATTGCCGTCGGTTGGTTTGTTGTCCGTGAAGTAGGCGTACCAGGCCGTCGGGTCGGCGTCCAGGCAGTGGTAGTTTCCAGGGTTGCCGTCAGCCGGAACCTTGATCTTCCCCTGAGAGGCGAGCAGGCGCCGGTAGAGGATATCGGCAATCTTGCCGCGATCCTCATGGTCATTGCGCAGACCAGATTCTCGCACGACGATTGAGGCGAGCGTCAACGCCTTGTAGATCGCCTCCACCGGGTCATCGGTGAAAAACTTGGCCTTAGCGACGGTCAGGATGTCGGTACTCTTGTCCGCGCCAACCTTCGCCATATGTTGCGTGCACTGCTTCTCATCATCGAAGTATGCGCCGGGGTTGTCCTCCGGGCCAGGGCAGAGCACCGTCCCGAACTCGTCAAGCATGCGATTGATGACATCCTCTTCGGTGTCGGTTTTGTTGAACGAGTAGGTGTCGGGATAGAGGTAGCCTTCAAGCGCGAACTTGGCGTCTTTGTGCAGCTCCTTGGGTACGAACCAATAGCTGTCCGAGACGTTGGAGCCGTCGTTGTACTTGCCGGTCGTCACGATCTTCATGAAGTTCTCGGCGTTGAACCTGGGCAGGTCATGGAAGCGCGGCGCCGGCGCGGGCTTTTGTGGATCGTCGTCGGCGTACTCTGTACAGCCCTTCTTTTTCGGGGTCACAGAGCCTGTATACTCCAGGACGCGCATGCCGGGCGGGATGGTGACGCATACCTGTGGGATCGGCGAGGCGGTCTCTAGCGTTGAGATGATCTTATCCATCGTGTCGCCGGGCGAGAGGGTATAGACACCGGACTTCAGGTCGAATTTCTTGATGTACTTGGTATAGAAGGTGAAAATGGCGCCGTTACGGATCAATCCCGCGTCCTGGAGACGCGGCCCAAGATCGGAAGGTGTCTCGCCGTCCTTCACCTCAAAGTACACCTGAGCGTTCGAGCCTGGAACCGCTGGCTGGGTCACGTTGAAATACGCCGTGCCAGCGCCAAAACCACACGCGGAGGCGACCAGCGCCAGGAACAGGGAGATGACTATAGCTGAACGCTTCATGCCGATCGCTACTCCTCCACCACATCGCCGGATCGCCCAGCGACATCCCCACTATCATCCGGAGCAATGAACCGTTGCCCCTCGCCGCGTCGGCGCGCATCCAGGTAATCCTGCAAGATCACCGCCGCAGCCGCCGCGTCCAGCCGCTCGCGGATGCGGTCAGGCCGGACGCCCGCCGCCCGCAACGCTTCTTCGGCGCGCACCGATGAGAGCGTCTCGTCGGCGAAGACGACCGGCTGCGGAATCCGCTTGCGCAGTTTCGCGGCGAACGACTGGACCGCCCGCGCCTGGCCATGTAACTGGCCGTCGAAGCTCACCGGCAGACCTACCACAACAACCTCCGCGCCCGATTCAGCGACCAGCCGCGCCACCGCCTCGAGCGCCGCCGCGGTTGACGCGCGGCGAATGGTCGTGCGCGGCGAGGCGAGCGTCTCCGTCTCGTCGGAGACCGCCACGCCGATGCGCTTCTCGCCGACATCCAGCGCCAGATGAATCATCGGATGAATCATCGCAAATGCTCACACGGGTTCCAATTTGCTAGGTGTCGCTGGCAAGAGCCCGAAGGCCATTGTACGGCTCGATGGCGACGCTGGCAAGCGCTGGGGGACCCTTCTCCTTTCTGGAGACGCAGTGCCCGGAAGTCCTATCATTGCGCCTGTCGCTATCGTATTCGGACACCTCTATGATAGACTTGCCAGGCGCTTGCGAGGCGGCGACAGATGATCGTACTCACGGATGGATAGATAGAGCAAGGCGCAGGACGCGAGAGGAGCGTTAGATGAACGACTTTCTGCGGCAATTTTTCTGGCCGCTGATCACGAGTCTCGCCCTCATAGCCGCATTCATCAATTTCGGCCTCGCCTGGTCACGCCGCAAGGCGCCAACGGTCATGCTCGTACGCATCGTCGCCGGGCTGGCGAGTCTGGCGCTCGCTGTCGTCATCATCCTTGGCAAGAGCCTTGGCCTACACCCGCCGTTCCCGCTCGAATGGCAGACGGTGTTCGCCGCCACCGGCGCCTTTATTTTCGTTGCTCTCTGGCTGCCATCCTATGTTGATCGCAACGCGCCGCAGGAAGAGGGCCACAAATCCATACAGGAGCGCGCGGCGCGCCCCGCTAACGCGACGATCCGCCTGACGAATTCCCCTGGCTCAGACGAGTGGGTCAACTAAACACGACAAACCTTTTGACACCGCCAGCGCGCTCTCTTTCATAGGGGCGCGCTTCTGTTTATCTTTCGGCTCTGCAGACCTCTCCCCCAGCCCCTCCCCTAAAAGGGAGGGGAGCCAGAGACGCGGCGACATTCGTGGCATATGGTTCCCCTTCCCTCAAGGGAAGGCGGTTAGGTTCTCCCAGGCGCGATTTCAACCACCGGCCCTGTTTGCTGGCGCGATATAATCTCGGATAATCTCGGCATAGCGCATGGCAATGCCCAATCCCAGGAGACGCAATCGCATGTCCATTCCCGGCGCAAGCGATGTCCTCGCCTATCTCCGCCGCTATTCCGGACTCGACTCCAGACTCGACATCGCCGAGCCGATCCAGTTGCGGCTGGATAGCTCCGACGCCATCGGCAATCGCTATACCATCGCGGCGAGCGGCGGCTCCATCGTCGTCAAGGCCTATACCACCACTGGAGCCGAGCGCGCGCGGCGCGAGATCGCCGGAATGCGGCTCGTAGATGAGATCAATCTGGCGCCGGAATTGCTGCTGGCCGAGCGTGAGGGCGGTCCGCTGGGCGGAGGCGTGGTGGTGTACCGCGCGCCTGCTGGCGCAACCTGGGAAGGGCGGCGTCTTAGCGATGAGGAGGTCGAGCGCTGGCTCTTTCTCCTGCTGACGCTGCACCACCTCTCGATCCACGGCGCCACCATCGTCTCCGCGCTGAGCAAAGATCTCGCCGCCTGGTGGAAGCGTACACAGCCAGCGTGGGAGGGATGCCTCGCCGCGTATACCTCGCGCGCCACCCAATCGCTGATGCGCGCGCTCACCCGCTTGCACGCCATCGTCGGCGCACGTATCCAGGCCCGGCGAGATCTGTGGGCCACGGTTCCACGCCGACAGTGTCACGGCGATCCGCTTCCAGCGCATGTCGTCCGCGAGCGCGAGCGCACGCTGCTGATCGAGTGGGAGGGTTTTGGCCTGGCCGATCCGGCGATGGAGATCGGACGCGCCGCTATGCTGGCCCGGCTGACCGGGGAGATCACGGAAACGCAGTGTGCGCGCTTCCTGGGTGAATATCGCGCCGGCGCATCCGACCTGAATGATGCGACGCTTGGCGAGCGCCTGGAGGTCTTTGCCTCGATCATACCGCTCGGCTTCGTCTTTCATGAATTGCGACGGCTCGCGGAGACGGAGATGAGCGCGAACGAGCGCGCCTACGTCCTCCAGCGCATCGCGGTGGCGCTGACTATACTCGAACGCGATCTGGGCGCGACGGTTGGCGATCCCGACGCTCTACTCGATCCCCTACGCTATTCTGTCTGAGGCGTCAGCTACAGCCCGTCACCAGACATCGCCGCTAGATAAAAGGAGCGCTCCATGGCGGAGGAACACAGTCCCTGGTTCGAGCCAACCCGCGAGTTCATGCTGCGCCTCGTCAAAATCCGCAGTGTCAGCCCGAGCGCCGCCGAGAACGACGTGGCGCGTGAGGTCGTACGCATTCTCGGCGAGGGAGGTCTCGAATCCAGCTACGCCGCGCTTGGCCTCGATCCCATTGAAAGTGATCAGTATGGACGCGCCAACGCTTATGCGTTCCTGCGCGGAGCCAGCTCGCGCACTATCGTGCTGCTGGGACACATCGACACTGTGCCAACCGCCGACTATGGCGCGCTGGAAGAATTTGCCCTGGACCCGCAGGCGCTGCACGAGCGTCGCGACGCACTGGCCGCGATCACGCCAGGGCTGGCGGAGGAGATCGCCCGCTATGGCGATGATCTGCTCTTCGGGCGCGGCACGATCGATATGAAGGCAGGCGTTGCGGCGAACATCGCGGTGATGCGCGCGCTGGCCGAGCGCTCGCAGCAGGAGGCCCTGCCACTCTCGGTTGTGCTGCTGGCCACGCCGGACGAGGAGAACGAGTCGGCGGGCGTCCTGCAGGCCGTGCGTTTCCTGCTGCGCCTGCGTGAAGAGCATGGCCTGGAGTATCTTGGCGCGATCAACACCGACTACACCACCGCGCGCTATCCAGATGACCCGCATCGTTACGTCTTCACCAGCACGATCGGCAAACTGCTACCGAGCTTTCTCGTCATTGGTAAGGAATCGCACGTCGGCGATCCCTTCGACGGGGTGGACGCCGATCTGCTGGCAGCGGAACTGATCGCCGACCTGAGCATGAATCCCGATCTGTGCGATGTCGTGCGCGGGCAGAAAGCGCCGCCGCCGGTCACCTTGCGCGCAACTGACTTGAAGGTCGGTTACGATGTGCAGTTGCCCTTCGCCGCCTATTTCTACTTGAACGTGCTGACGCTCTCCTCGGGGCCAGCCGAACTACTGGCGCGCCTGCGAGAGCGAGTTGAAGCGACGCTCGCGCGCGTCCTAGAGCGTCTGCGTAGAGCGGAGGAGCGCTGGGCGCGCCTGACCGCCGACGAGACCCCATTGCACGCGCTACGCGAGGGCACAGTGATGACGCTGGCGGAATTGCGCGAGGCGACTGAGGCGCGGCTTGGGGTGGATACGGTGAACGCCGACCTCGCGGCGCTAAACAAGGCATTGCCTACGAGGCTGGATAAACGCGAGCGCAGCCTGCGACTGGCCCAGCGCCTCTGGACGCTCAGCGGTCTTAGCGGCCCAGCCGTCGTGCTCTACTATTCACCACCCTACTATCCGCATGCGCAGGCGGCGCCGGGCGCGCTCCACCAGGCGATGGCAGCGGTCGCGGCGGATCATCCAGAACTCCAACTACAGACTATTGAGTTTTACCCGTATATCTCCGACATGAGCTATCTGCGCCTCGATCCTGGCATGGACCTTGCAGCGCTAAAGGCCAATATGCCATGGTGGTCCGATGAGTTCCCTCCTGCTAGTGGAGCTTATTCATTGCCGCTTGACGAGATCGCACAACTGGGGCTGCC
>DATAOM010000248.1:0-4701 GCA_036265775.1 Ktedonobacterales bacterium
GTTCTGCCTGCTGTCCGCTCACATACAGGTGTTGTTCTACTCCAGCGAGCCGTGGACCAACTGCCCACCAACCAGCGTCGCCAGCACATGCGTCTGGGCGATGCGTTCCGGCGGCGCAGTGAAGGGATCGTCGCTCAGCACGATGAGGTCGGCGAGCTTGGCCGGCGTGAGGCTGCCCTGGCGCTCCTCCTGCCCGCCCGCATAGGCCGCGCCAACGGTGTAACCCCAGATCGCCTGCGCGACCGAAAGCGCCTGATCGGGCAGCCAGGCTGGGCGGTCTGGCTCGGCGGCGTTCTGCCGATTGATCGCGGCGTGCAGGATGCGCCAGGGATCGGGCGTGTCTACCGGGACATCCGATCCGAGCGCGAGTGTAGCTCCTGCCTGACGCAGCGCCTGATACGCGTACGCCTTCTTGTAGCGGCTGCCCCAGTAGCGTTCGGCGGCGTCGCGGTCCACCACCGCGTGGAACGGCTGCACCGAAGCGACCACGCCCATTTTCGCCATGCGCGCGATGTCGTCCGTCCGCGCGAGTTGCACATGCTCCAGGCGGATGCGACGTCTGCGCGCGGGAATTCCGCTTTCCTCCGCCCGCGCCGCTTCTGCCCGCTGCGCCGACTCAATACCGTCCAGCGCGGCGTGGACGGCACGGTCGCCGATAGCGTGAATCGCCACGCCGATGCCACTAGTCGTCGCGTCGCGCGCCAGTTTCTCCACCTCCGCCTCGGTCGTCGTCAGCAGGCCGCGATTCTCCGGCTGTCCCTCATAGGGATCGAGCATAGCCGCCGTCTGCGAGCCGAGCGCGCCATCCATATAGAGCTTGACGCCGGCGAAGCGCAGGATGTCGTCGCCGAAATCGCCCTCGATGCCAAGCTCAAGCGCATGCGGCAGAGCGCGCCGCTGGATGTAGTAGAGGACGCGCGGACTGAGTTCACCGCTGGCGCGCAGGCGCTGCAAGAGCCGCAGCGACCGATCATCCTCGATATTGTGAACGCCGGTCAGCCCACGCGCGCGTAGCTCGGCCAGAATGATCCGTAGCTCCGCCAGCAGCCGCTCGTCGCTGGCGGGAACGGTGACTTCATTCACCAGGCTCGTTGCGTCTTCATACAGCATGCCGTCCGGCTCGCCGTCGTCGCCGCGTCCGATACGGCCACGGCTAGGATCAGGCGTCGTGGCATCGATACCGGCGCGACGCAGCGCCTCCGCGTTCACCCACAGCGAGTGGTAGTCGTGGCTGGAGAGCGCGACGGGATGATTGGGAATAGCAGCGTCAAGCGAATCCTTGGTAGGGAAATTCTGTCCCGGCCAGTGGTTCTTGTCCCAGCTACGCCCGAAGACCCACGCTCCTGCCGGAGTCTGCGCCGCTCGCGCCGCGACTCGCGCGACTGCCTCTTCTTCTGAGTGTGCGTCACGTAGGTCTACGTCCAAGCGAGACTGCGCATAATGAACGAGATGCGCGTGCGCGTCGATGAAGCCGGGCAGAACTGTGCGCCCATGCAGATCAATCGTCTCTGTGAGCGGGCCGGAGAGCGCGCGCATGTCAGCATCGTCGCCGGTCGCCAGGATACGCCCTGAGGTCAGGTCAATCGCCAGCGCCGAGACGCGCGGCGTCTGCTCGTCCATCGTATGAATGACGCCGTTGACCAGCAAGAGAACGGGACGGTGGGCCAGTGGCATGGCGCGCTCCTTCAAGGGGAATCCAAGAGGGAATCCAAAGGGGGAATCCTCGCTCAAGATGAGCGGACGCGAACAGGCGTCACGCTCTGACGCCATTGTACGCCACGAAGGTGTGGCTTTCCGCGCGTGCGTTGCGTCGAATACACTGTAACTAACACTGTGGGCATGGACAGCCCGTTGCGAGATCGCTTGACAGCGCCGTATGTCGGCGCCATGCTCAGCATGAGTAGACCGAGTGCGCTCAGGGAACAGCCGTGGAGGGATCACGATGGCCGACGAGACCGGACAGACCAAAGATACAGCGAGTGTCAGCCCACTGAGTACGAATACGCCTGCGTGGCGTCCAGACGACACGACCACGACGCCGGGCATGAGTTCAGGAAACGGCGCAGCGCCAACTACAAGCTCCACGTATGACGAGACAGCGTATGAGGGGCATGAGGCCTCAAGCCCGCTGCCGCTGGTCATCGGGCTGGCTGCGGCGGGACTGGCCACCGCTGGCGCCGTGGCGTTCTTCGTCGGGCGGCGCGCGCAGAATGGTGCAAGCAGTTCCACGTCGCTGCTCTCCAGCGACACACTGCGCAACCTGACCAACTCGGCGAGCGATCAACTCGATGACCTACGCTACACGCTCAAGCAGCAGTTGGTAGACCGCCCCTACCGGGCGACGCGTCCGATGCGCCGTCAATTCCGCCGTTCGACCGCGCCGCTCCGCCGTGGCGCGGATTCGCTCGCGCGCACGACCCGCGACGTACAGCGCAATGCCCGCGATGTCCAACGCGAGGCGCAACACCGCTGGGAGCGGACGATGACCGGTGGGCGCTGGTGGCGACGCGGCATGATCTGGGGCGGCGCGCTCGGCATCGTGATCGGCTTCCTGCTTGCGCCGAAGCCTGGACGTGAACTGCGCGACGACATCTCGCGCCGGTTCGAGCAGATACGGCCGCAGGCGGAGAAGCTCTACCAGCAGGGCAAGGAGCAGGTGGATCGCTTCATGCAGTCCCGCCAGAGCTAACGCCGTTCAGACATTCAACTGCTCACCTATTGAGACGCGCCTTGACACGCCAAGTGCGCATTGCGCTATCAGGGATACGTCGCGGTATAGATGGTAGTCAGCGTGTCGTTGAGTAGCCATAGCGTCCCTGCAGCCGCAAACGGGGCAAGGGTCGCGTCTCTGGCCGGCAATGCGCCAAGCGATTCCCACGCGCTCTGCCCCGGCGTGACGCGCAGCAGCTTTGTCGGGCTTTCGCCATGAAAGGGATTGGGCGTGACAGCCAGGAGCGCGCCGTCGCTCGCCTGCGCAAACGCCTCCACGTGGTAGCTATTGTCGCCACCGGTGTCCAGCCAGGTGGCGCCACCATCAAGTGTGCAGGAGATCTGCTGGACCGGCGGATGGGTACGGTCGCCCGACTTTTGATAGGCGACGCAGGCGCGCCAGAAGCGCTGATTCTGGCCATCCGCGACGATGACGCCACCAGGGTCGATACCGCCAGGGTCGGCCGTCCCGCTGTATCCCATCCCAATCTGGCTCCAATGCGCCCCTTGATCGTCGCTGCGCCACAACTCGTAGAACGGCGCAGACGTATGGTTGTTGACCTCGGCCAGCAGTTCGCCACTTGATGCAAGCCAGAATCTATTGATATCGCGTTCGGTGCGACCGCCCTTCTGGACGAAGACTCCGGCGTCAATGCGTGTCCACGTTCGCATCCCATCGCGGCTCATGAAAAGGGCGCCGTAGCCACTAATGTCATGGCTGCGCGGCAACGTGCCTGCGAGAGTATAGGAGACGCCGCCCAAAGTAGCGAGATGCGAGAAGATTGGCGTCTCCTCTGCTGGCGCGTCGCGTGGGGTCCAGGTCACCCCGCCATCGGTGGTCAGGTAGATGCGGCCCTCGTAGTCAACTTCCTGGCAGCATACAATCTTAAACATCCTCAAAAGCGCCTGGCGTGGCTGCAAAGCATCCACAGCGATGTAGCACGCGGTCAGACCACTGGTGACGGGAACGCTTCCCGCCACTGTCCAGTGTGCGGCGCGATCGTGCGTTACCCAGACCTGCGCTTGACCATTCGCCAAGTTGCACATATACGCCGTGTCGCCGTCACTCTGCGCAAGCGCCGAGCAATTCAAGTAGCACTGAGTCAACTTGAGTCCTGGAGGAAGCTGATGCGCCGTCCAGACGAGTGGATGCGCAGGCGCGATTGCGAGCTGCGGCGGAGGCGCGGTCGCAGTCGGCGCAACCGAGGGAGTCCGCGACACCGGCGCGGCTGGACGCGCGCAGCTAGAAGCAAGCACGACAACCGCAAGCAGCGCGATTGCCAAAGGAGTGTAGCGGCGAGGCATGGAGCGCTCCTCTCCGCGCGTCGCCACTGTCAGGTTTCGATGGAGGCGGCGAACGCTCTATGGGGAGAGACGCGCCGGAGGCAGGATGTTTTACGAGGCCTGGCTGGTCAGGCCCGGCTATGAATTGGGTAAATCGAATGCGCTCGCATCGATATCCCACTCTTCGAGATCGGGTTCCTTTGGCGTGAAGAAATCTGGACTGAAGCGGTAAAGACCACGCCAGACAGTTCGGACATCGTCTGAGCACAACTCCTTGATGTAGGAGTCAATGTCCTGATCGCTGAGGTTTCGTCCAGTTCGGTTGCGAGTATAGAGCGTTCCATCCAGCATCGCGTTCAAGCAATCTTCAAGGGACAACGCCAGGAATTGAATCGTTGTCGTCCACCCGAGTTCACTGGGATCCTCGCGAGGGATATCGGGACCAGGGCCTGTGAGATAGATCCTTCCAGTAGGAAGCTCGCACTCCAAAGAAGTTCCACAGCCTCGGTCACTCAATATGAGGAATCCTTCAGGACAGGTGTCAGATAGCGCCATGTAGTCCGGAAAATGCTTCAACGCTTGGGCCATACACGGGTGAAGTTGCCAACCGCTCCTGCTCAGCCGCCTGACTTTCCTGCCATAGTCGTCGCTAAAGGTATCTGGCCAGCTATTGCCTACACCGAAGAATGGATAGTCTAGAGACAGCAG
>DATAOM010000249.1:0-9360 GCA_036265775.1 Ktedonobacterales bacterium
CTCGTGGAAGACGCCCTTGAACTCGCGCCTTTGATCGTGCGCGAGTTACAGGCGGCTGGCTTCGCCACGCTGCATGCCGCCGACGGCTTGACCGCGCTGGAGCTTCATGCCTCCACGACGCCCGACGCCATCATCCTCGACTGGATGCTGCCGAAGCTGGACGGGCTGGAAGTCCTGCGCCAGTTGCGTCGCACCGCCGCCACGCCTGTGCTGATGTTGACGGCGCGCGATGAGGTGGCGGATAAGGTGGCCGGGCTGGAGGTGGGCGCGGACGACTATCTGACCAAGCCCTTCCCGATGGAAGAGCTAATCGCGCGGGTGCGCGCCCTCTTGCGACGCAGCGAGTTGATCCGCCAGACGCTCAGCGCTGACCGCGGCGGCGCGGCGGAGACACTTGTTCGCGGCCCGCTACAAGTGGACCCAGAAGCCCACCAGGCGATGCTCGAAGGGATGACATTGGACCTCAGTCCGACGGAGTTCGCGCTACTCTGTCTATTATTGAAGAGCCCTGGCCGGGCTTTCAGCCGCGCCTACCTGCTCGACACGCTCTGGCAGGAGGCGTACATCGGCGGCGACCGGTCGGTAGATAACGTCGTGCTGCGGCTGCGCAAGAAGCTTGGCGCGATGGGTGACGAGATCGAAACGGTCTGGGGCGTGGGCTACCGGCTGCGCCCGGAGGAGCGACGATGACCACCGGGATGATCACGAGAGAGTTCGGCGCCAACCTACGCGCGACCATCACACGAGCGCGCCGCTCAATCGCCTCGCTCTGGTTGCGCGCGACGCCGCTGCGCGCGGTGGGCGAGACGTTGTTGTTGACGGCGGCGTTGATTGGGATGATCGCGCTGCTCTCGCATCCCAACCCGGCGGAATCGCCACGGCGGCTTGACATCGCGCTGATCGCGGTCGCGTGGCCGGTCTGCGCGCTGTGGGCGGCCATCCGCATGCGCCTGACCATTGGTTCGCGATGGCGTGTCGTCCTCTTCGAGACCGGGCTGGCGCTGCTGCTTGGGGCAGTTCCGACGACTATCGTCGGTTTGACGGCACTCAACTTTGCCGCGCAAGTTGGCAAACTTGGTGATCTGCTCAGCCTGGATTGGGCCGCTGCTCCTGGCCTCTATCGCTCCTTTCTCATAGCGGCGATCTTCTGGGGAGCGCTCAGCTTTCAATTCCTCGCATTTCGCGGCGCCGTCCGTATCTGGCTGCGCTGGGACAAGATGCGCCGCACGAGTCTGCGCTGGTCGCTCACGCACGCGCTAATGTTGATTCCGGCGATTGGCGCTGTAGGCGTCATCATAGGGGTCGTCGCCTTGATCGTGTTTTTCGACCCTACCACGATCGTCGCGCTTATCCCCATCGTGGCGCTGATGGCGTTCCTGTCCGGCGTCGCGATTCTGGTTATCCTGCCACCTGCCGCGCTGTTTTCCTGGCTCTTTACCCGCCATGTAGCGCGGCGGCTGCAAACGCTCACGGAGGGGACGAGCGCGCTCCGCTCAGGCGAGTACGGCATACGCATCCGCGTCGAGGGAGCGGATGAGGTGGCGCGACTCCAGGCGGACTTCAACGCGATGGCCGACGCGCTGGAGCAGGCAATGTGTGATCTGCGTGCAGAGCGTGACAACGTGCAGACACTGCTGCGCGCGCGACGAGAACTCTTCGCCGGCGTCTCGCATGAGCTACGTACGCCTGTCGCCACGCTGCGCGGCTACCTGGAATCGGCGCAGACACACTGGACCGACGCGCCACCAGATACACTCCGCCATGACCTGGAGGTGATGGAGAGCGAGACAGCGCGATTGCAGGGGCTGATTGACGACCTTTTCACCCTGACACGCGCCGAGACATCGCATCTGGAGATGCGCCCCACCGTGACGGATGTGGGTAAGCTGGCTCAGCGTATCGCCGGGATTGTTGCGCCGCTGGCATGGCATTCCAACCGCGTCGAGGTCGTGGGGGAGGTCGCATCTGATAAGCCGTTGGCCTGGGTGGATGAGGCGCGGCTGGAGCAGGTCGTCGCTAACCTGGTCCATAATGGTGTGCGGCACACGCCACCGGGCGGGATCGTCTCGCTCTGGGTCGAGAGCGCGTCAGATGGCGTGACGCTGCAAGTGCGCGATACAGGCGAGGGCATCGCCGCGCAGGACCTCCCGCGCATCTGGGACCGCTTCTATCGCGCCGACGCCGCGCGGCTGCGGCCAGAGGGCGGTTCCGGGCTGGGACTGGCGCTGGTGAAGGAGTTGACCGAGGCGATGGGTGGGTCTGTCAGCGTTGAAAGCGTTGTCGGCCAGGGAAGCTGCTTCACGTTGCTCCTGCCGCGCGCTGAAACTGGCGAAAATTCAGCGACGCAGCCCGTGTCCGATACTCAAGTAAGCGAGGTCGCCTGACGATGTCGAGTGGCGAAGATACAGGCGCTCAACAACGGTCAGGGCGCATATTGAACATCACCGGCACGCTAGTGGGGCTGGGTCCGTTCGTGCGCGACGATCTCCCGGTCTATACTCGCTGGATCAACGACTTCGAGGTCACGCGCTATTACCTTGACACACCACGACCGCAAACGCTGGAGGAGCGCGCCGCCTGGTATGAGCGCATGAGCGCGAGCGATCTATATAACATCGACTTCCTGATCTACGAACTGGCGACGATGCGCCCGATTGGCCGCGTGGGGCTTGAGGATATCAGCTACCAGCACCGCCGCGCATCGTTTGGCATCTTGATCGGCGAGAAGGATTGTTGGGGCAAGGGCTACGGCACGGAGGCGACACGCCTGACGCTCGACTATGGCTTTCGCCTGCTCGGCCTGCACAACATCATGCTCTCGGTGTCAAGCGCGAATACCGCAGCGATAAGGGCCTACAAGCGCGCTGGCTTCCGTGTGATCGGCGCACGTCGGGAATGCCGCTTTGAAGGTGACCACACGCTGGACAGCATCTTCATGGATTGCCTATCAACCGAGTTCGGCAGGGAATCAGATACTAGCAAATAGTTCCTCGCCGACAAATCCGCCCTCACGAGCGCCGGGAGGGCAGGCAAAGATGGCGCTTCCAGTATGGGAGATGTAGTCGTTCAGAGCGTCATGCTGCGCCAGACTCATCTGCAATGGCACGAACTGTGTGCGCGGGTCGCGCTGGAAGGCGATGAAGAACAGCCCGGCGTCGAACTGGCCGGTGCGCATGTCCGTGCCATCGGTGAAGGAGTAGCCCCTACGCAGGATTTTGATTTTCCCTTCACCAATCGCCAGGCGCACGTGTGAGCGCGCAGGAACGAGCGGGTTGCCCTTCTCGTCTCGCGCCGCCAGGTCTACGAGGTCGAACTCCTGTTTCTTGCCGAGGGGCGCGCCGCTCACCTTCTCGCGCCCAATCACCCACTCCTGCTCTTCCAGCAGATTGTGATCCCAGACTTCCAGCGCCATGCGGATGCGCCTTGCTACGAGGTACGTCCCGCTGCGCATCCAGGATAGCTGATCGCCCGCTCCAGCCCAGACATGTGCCTCCATGAGCGCGGTCTCTTCGGACTTCAGGTTGTTCGTGCCATCCTTGAAGCCCATCAGATTGCGCGGTGTCTCCTGGCTGCGGCTCGTGCTGGAGGTGCGCCCGAAGCCGAGTTGCGTCCAGCGCAGCACGGCAAGTCCACGCGCCAACCGCGCCAGATTGCGCACCGCATGGAACGCCACCTGTGGATCGTCGGCGCACGCCTGCACACACAGGTCGCCGCCGCAATAGTTGGGATCGAGCGCGTCACCGGGGAAAGGCGGCAGGTCGATCAGCGCCTCGGGCCTGCGCGCAGCCAGGCCGAAGCGGTCCTTTCCATCTTTGAGGAAGAGCGTGGGACCGAAGCCAAAGGTGATCGTCAGGCGCGCCGCAGGGAGACCGAGCGCCTCACCGGTATCGGACGAGGGAGGAATAGTAGCTGTGTTGTCGCCATAGAGCACGGGAGCCGCGCCTGCTCCAATGGGACGTCCAGCCATCATCGTGGCTGCGGCGTCGCTCCAGATGCGCAGCAGCGCCTGCAGGTCGCTTGCGCGCTCGGTCACGAGGTCGAACGCCGCGAAGTGCAGGCGATCCTGCGCAGGCGTAATGATCCCTGGCTGATGCTGACCGTAGAAGGGATAGGACTGGCCAGAGGCAGAATATAGCTCGTCCAGGCTCGCACGCGCCGCGAAACCACCGCCTGCCAGCAGGGCGCCCGCGCCCACCGCGCCAGCGCCGAGCAAGACTCCGCGCCGGGTGAACTTCTTCTTCATCTGCCTCCGCAACCTTCCTTCGCATACCTGTGCATGATCGCTATTTCAACTGGCTGGCGACGCGCGAGAGCGGCTCGCCAATGGCGATCATCGCGTCAGAGAGCTGGTGAAGCTGCCCAGGGGTCAGCGCAGGATAGAGTAGATAAGCGCCATCTGGCTCGCGCAGGGTGTTCGCAATGTTCTCAAAGCGGTCATAACGATCCGTGATCTCAGCCAGCAAGGCAGGATTAGTGCGCTGAAGGAATGGCGCGAAGACGGTGAACGCGGCGCGCGATCCCGCGACATTGGAGGAGAGATCGGCGAGGTCAGTACGCGCATAGCGGTCTTCCTGGCCATTGAGTTTCGTCGTCAGCGCCTGATCGAGCAGTGCGACGGAGAGATCGAGCACGTCAGTTGGCAGAAGCGCGTGGACCTCGAGGTCGGCGCGCAACTCGCGCAGGTCGGCGACGAGCTGGCGCGCAAGCCCCTCCTGACCGCTGGTCGCGCCATCGACCCAGAGCGCCTTTTCGAGCCGGTGAAAGCCTGTCCACTGGTCGTCGGGGAGGTCACGCTCACGCGCGTTCAGACGCGACTCCAGCGTTCCAAATGATCGCGCGACTGGCGCGATGCGCTCGTAATAGTGGCGCGTGGAGACATAGAGCGCTTGGGCCTGCGCGAGATCACCAGCCGCGATGGCGTCAGCGAATGTTTGCGCGCTGGCGACGAGTTGATCGGCCTGATCGAGCAGATAGGTTTTGTATGCGGCGCCCGTCCCCTGAACCGCGACACTGGGCGAGACCGTGGGCGTAGAGGCCTGCTGGTCAGGTGCGCCGCCGATCAGAGTACCGACCATGCCATCCGCGCCATAGAGCGCATCAACGATGGCGTACTGACGAGTTTGAGGCGTGACCCTGAACGTGGCGCTCTGTCCGGGCTGGATCACGGTCTGATCGGTCAGGCCGACAATCTGAACGACATGAGGGACGGCGCCGGCGTTATGAAAGGTGAGGCTGGCCGCCTTGCCCGGTGCGGAGGTGATGATATTGGGATCAAAGTAGTTATCGCGCACAGAGATTGTGATTGGTGTGGCGGCGCCAGCCGGGCTGCACGCCGATAGCCCAGACATGATGATAACTATGCTAAGAAAGAACATCGACGCCGCGCTGTACATCTTGAGCGGCCATAAAGCGACGGCGGAGCGCATCAATAGTCCTCGGAAGCGAGCGTGAGGAGGCAAAACAGCAAGGTGGACGATACAACGTCCACCTATGGTACGGTTGGGGCTGGGGAGTGTCAACATCGTGATAGGACCTGTTCGAGCAGAGATGATACGCATGATGAACAGACCACGGTTGTATATCGTCTTTGGGATTCCGTTCTCTGGCAAATCCACCATCGCGCGCGAGTTGGTTCGCCAGCGTGGCTGCGCTGTAGTCGACATTGACGCGATCAATACCGCGCGTGGCGTGGGAATCGCAGGAGCCACCATCACGCCGGAGGACTGGGAGATCAGCTTCGCCAGCGCCAGGGCACAACTCGACAATGCGCTCGTCGCTGGAGAGTCGGTGGCCTACGATGGCCACGTCTGGAGCCGCGCGCAACGGAAAGATTTTCGCGCGCTCGCCTCTGCCGCAGGCGCGGACATCACCTTCATCTATCTGGATGTTCCAGAATCGGTCGCCCGTGAGCGCTGGCAGGCGAATCGCCAGACCGCACAGCGCCATGCTGTCCCCGATGACCTTTTCACACAGGCGGTTGCGCTGATGGAGCCGCCGGACGAAGAGGAAAGGGTGATGCGGTATGACGGCTCGGAGCCAGTCGTGGCATGGGTGGCGAAGTTGCCGTGAAGCAAATTCTACATGCCAACCTGTGCTGAGGCGCGATCAGGCAGGCTCGACCGCGACGATGTGGTTGCGCAGCGTCCCAATGCCATCAACGGTCGTCTCCATGAGATCACCTGGCTGAAGAAATTCGGGCGGGGTGCGCGCAAACCCCACGCCAGCAGGTGTGCCGGTCGCGATAATGTCGCCCGGCTCCAGCGTCAGGATGCGCGAGATCTCGGCGATGATCGCAGCGATGTCGAAGAGCATGTGCGACGTGGTGTCTTCCTGCTTGACGGCGCCATTCACAGCGAGGCGCAGCGCCAGCGATTGCGGATCGGGAATCTCGTCCGCCGTCACGATCACCGGCCCCATGGGACACGAGCCGTCAAGGCTCTTGCCGAGGAACCATTGCATGCCGGGGCGGTTTTGGATGTCGCGCGCGCTGATATCATTGACGACCGTATAGCCGAAGACATGTGACAGCGCATCTTCACCTGCGATATGACGGCCACCGCGTCCGATCACGACGCCTAACTCCACTTCCCAGTCGAATTGGGTCGTGACGTTGGCGTCATAGGGGATATCGGCGTTAGGGCCGGTCACCGCCGTCACCGCTTTGGTGAAGATGTTCGGCGCGGGTGGCAGCTTGACCTCGCGACCCACCGCGCGCAGCGATTCAGCGGCGTGTTCCGCATAGTTCCTGCCGACGCAGAAGATATTCTTGTGCGGGCGAGGAATCGGAGCCAACAGCTCGACCTCATCCAGCGCGAGCAGCGTCCCCTCCGGAGCGATCTCGACCAGCGCCGCAATCTGCGCCAGTGTCTCGGCGCCGCCTGAGATGAGCGCCAGCATGTCCGTCGTCGCACCTGGAGGCAGATCCATGCCTGTCAGTGTCGCGGCTGGCGTCAGGTCTATGAGCCGTCCATCACGCTCGACGGCGAGCCGGATGCCCGCGCTATCACGAAAGGTCGCCAGTCGCATCACTCATCTCCATCTCATGCCGAAGGCCGTGCCGCCGTCATCTCGTCGCCAACTGTACGGATAGCGTCAGGTAGAGTATAGCGTGACGCGTGCTACAATGCCGCCAGACAGCGCAATGCGCTCCTCCTCGCTTGTCAAGCGGCTCGACGTATACAGTGATTGTGGAAAGCTCGTGCGCTCATGGATGAGGCTCTGCCCTTCATTTCCGGGCTTGAACTCAATCGCGCCTACTTTGAGGAGGCGGTGCGCCCGATTCTCGCGGAGTATGCGCCGGACCTCGACTATTCAGCGGCGCTGATCGGCTATGGCTCGGATGTCCTTGGCTACGACACCGCAATCTCGACCGATCACGAGTGGGGTCCACGTCTGCTGTTGTTTCTCGACGAGTCTACCTACGCTACGCGAGCCGAGGAGGTCAGCCAGAGGCTCAGCGCCAACCTCCCACCAGTTTTTCGTGGATACTCGACTGGTTTCTCAGCGCGCGACGCGGAGGGCGTGCGTTCGATGGAGCCAGCCACGCCAGGCGCCGTGCGGCACCATATCGACATGCACACTGTCCATGGATTCTTCGCGCAAGAACTTGGCGTTGATCCCGATGAGCCGTTGAGCGCCGTAGACTGGCTCCTCATGCCACAGCAACGGCTCCTGGGCGTCACGAGCGGCGCTGTCTTTCACGATGGCTTGCATGCGTTGGTCCCACTGCGCGAAAAGCTCGGCTTCTATCCGCATGGTGTCTGGCTCTATCTGCTGGCCGCGCAGTGGACGCGCATCTCCCAGGAGGAGGCGTTCGTTGGGCGCTGCGGCGATCTTGGCGATGAGCTAGGATCACAGGTGATCGCCGCGCGGCTCGTGCGTGACCTGATGCGGCTCTGCTTTCTGATGGAGCGCCGCTATGCTCCGTACAGCAAGTGGCTCGGCACAGCTTTTTCTCGTCTTGCTTGCACGCCACGCCTCCAGCCAGTGTTGCATGACGCTCTCAGCGCATCTGACTGGCGCGAGCGTGAAGGGTGTCTCTCTGCAGCGTATGAAATTGTGGCGGCGATGCACAATGCGCTTGACCTCACGCCGCCGCTCGACACGGCTGTTTCACCGTACTACGGACGGCCATACCTGACACTCTATGCGCGTCGTTTCGCCGAGGCGCTAGTGACGGCTATCAATGATCCGGCGATGCGCGCTATCATCGAACGGGTAGGACTGATTGGCGGCATAGATCAGGTCGCCGACAGCGTTGATCTGCTCACCGACACGAACCTGTGCGTTCGACTTCGAGCGCTCTACTCGGGATAATCTTGCTCATGAGCCACCTTTGTGCGCTCACTTGCCGTAGTTGCTGTATGTGAAAGCGAAGGGTGACGATGGAAGCGATCATCGACGGCGCGCGTATTTTCTATCTGCCTGTTGGCGCGGAGGGGAACTATCCGCTGATCGTCCTGCATGGCGGGCCAGGCCTCGACCATACCGAGATGCACCCGTGGTTGGATTCACTCAGCGACACCTTCCGCCTGATCTACGTGGATCAGCGCGGGCAGGGACGCTCCGAGCGGGTAGATCCAGCAACTCTCTCCCTATCGCGCTTCGCCGAGGACGTGAGCAAGCTCGCCGCCACACTGAGCCTGCGCCAGTACGCGCTGCTGGGTCATTCCTACGGCTCGTTCGTCACCCTTGCACACGCCGTCGAACGCGGCGACGCCTCGCACTACATCATCTCCGGTGGCACGGCCAGCTTCACCAAGACCGCGCCAGAGATCCAGGCGAACCTCGACGGCTTCGAGCCGGTCGAGTTGCGCGAGCAGGTCACGCAATCCTGGGCGTTGGAGCCGACCGTGCGCACGCAGGAAGACTTCGCCCGTGTGATGGAGATGCAGATGCCGTTCCACTTCATGACCAGCGAAAGCGACGCGTACCGGCGTTACATGGCCTCCTCTGGCCAGACTGTCTACGCGCCCGAGGTGTTGGCCTACTTCTCCGAGCATGAATACCCCATTGAGTATGAGGATCAGTTAGCCAACATCAGCAAACCAACGCTTGTGATGACCGGGGAGTACGACCGCACCTGCACGCCGCGCGCCGCTCGTGAGATGGCGGCGGGCATTCCCGGCGCGGAGTTGCTCATCGTGCCCAACGCCGGACACATGACGCACGTCGAGCAGCCCGAGATCGTCCTGCCCACCATCCGCGACTTCTTCAAGCGCTACCCCGTCACCTAGTCCCGCGAAGGAGCGTCAGCTATGCCCACAATTCGTAACGATACGCGCGTCGCCACCTTTTCTATCGTCGGGTTCGATCCACAGACAGGCGACCTCGGCGTCGCGGTGCAGTCGAAGTTCCTCG
>DATAOM010000250.1:0-3507 GCA_036265775.1 Ktedonobacterales bacterium
ACGTCGAGCGCTGTGCGCGCCTGCGCCGTGGCTTTCTCCGCGTCTTCACCCGCAGCCAGCGGGAAGAGGTTGAGGTTGCTGGAGTGGATGATGCTCTCATAGTCGCGTCCCACTGTCTCGCAGTGCTGGCGCAGGACGGCGAGCTTGTGTTTGACCGTTTCAGGATCGCCGCCGGTGTTGCTAGCGTCGCCATAGCGCGCCACGAGCTTGAGCGTCACCTGCTCGCCGCCACCGCCGATCCAGAACGACGGATGCGGTTTGCGCACACCCTTGGGCTCATTGATCGGCTTGTCGATGGTGTAGGTCTCGCCGCTGTACTCTGGGTAGTCCTCGGTCCACATCTTGGTGATGATCGCGCAGGCCTCGCGGAACGAGCGCATGCGCTGTCGAGTCTCTGGAAAACCATACCCGTACGCCCGCCATTCATCCTCGTACCAGCCTGCGCCCAGCCCGAAGTACAGCCGCCCATGGCTCAGCACGTCCACCGTCGAGGCCATCTTCGCCAGGAGCGCAGGCGAGCGATAGCCGTTGCAGGTCACCATCTGCCCGATGTTGACGCGCTGCGTGTCGCGCGCGAGCGCGGCGGTGATGGTCCAAGCCTCGAAGGTCGTCTCCAAGGTCGGGCGCGGAACAGTATGGAAGTGGTCGTAGACCCAGATGGAATCGAAGGCGTCGAGCTGGTCGGCGGCTTTGGCGACACGGGTCATCGCCTCGTATTGCTCGATGGGGTCGGCGATCTCGGCCAGGTCCATCCGCCAGCCTTGCGGCGCAAAGACGCCAAATCGTACGCTCACGTTGTTTCCTTTCCTGCTCAGGACGCGACAAAGGAACGACTCAGAGAGAAATGTACGGCGGAGCGCCTATGTGCGCGCCACTTCCGCGCCACTTCCATGTCGCACAAGCGCAGATTAGAGTACAATGTGAAAGCCGTACGACGGGTAATCGTATGACGTATACCCTGTATGGAAGCCCTCAGCGGCGAGGGTTGTTCAGACTGGCGTCGATCGATCTCTCGTTCCCATCTAGTGTTCCCAGCGACCGTATGAACTGATGAGTGGAACGAGCACACCCCCAGGCGAGACCAACGTAGGAAGTCAAGGAAGTTCATGAATACCCCGACGGTCCCTGACGGTCAGACACCCCCTCCATTGCCCCAACAGTACCGCGACCCCCGCTACGGCGATTACGACGACTATGGGGACTATGGCGAGTTCGGCACTGCGCCCTATCCCGCTCCTCAACCCAACTCGCAGCCGTATCCTCCGCGCTACGCGCAGCCCGACGCGCTCGATTTGCCGCCGCTGGATCTCGACACGCCGCTGCCGCCGACTGTGCCATCCGCACCGATTGCGCGACCGGAGCCGCCCAGCGTTCCACGCGGTATTGTTCCAGCGCCTCGCCCTATTCCACCTGTGATCGCGGCGCCTGCCACGCGCCCACTCAACCGGTTGCGCCGGCAGCGCGGCATCTTCACCGGCGTCTGCGGCGGCCTGGGGACGTACTTCAACGTCAGCCCGTGGTGGTTCCGGCTGCTCTTCATCCTGCTCGCCATGCCGGGCGGGCTGCCGGGCTTCCTGCCCTATATCATCCTCGCGCTCATCATTCCGCCACGCGACCGTTAGACTTTAGCTTGAGGCGCGGTCATATCGCCATGACTGCGTGCGCGAAAAGCGCCGCCGGTTGTCCCAGGCGCTCGACCCATGTGATGACAGGTCGATGAAGAACGCCAGGACGACCCATAGCCAGGCCCAGCCACTGACGCCGCCAGAGAGCGCATAGACGATCACATAGCTCAGCGCGGTGATCGGCAGAAAGATGATGCCGAGCAGCGGCAGGATCCAGCCGCCGGAGAATGCGCGATTGACCCACGGCGTCGCGAGCCAGAGGGCCAGCAGGGCCAGACGCGAGGTCAGTTCGACGAGACATCCCATGTGGGCCTCCCTCCAAAGCGAACGGCGCCGCCTCCACAGAAGAGCCAGTTCAGCTTGCGCCTCCAGTATACGCGCCGCCTGTCATGGCTGAGGCTGTTGAGGGGCTGGCGCGTTGAGCTGGCGCAGCGCACACAGCCAGGCCGTATATTTGGATGAAGCGGCTGAATTTCTGGGTTCTTACGCCGCCATCTCAATCGAATTCCGGTCTATTGTTGTCCGTACCCTCACGCCAAATAGCCCGGCGACACTAGCCTGATTGGTTATTTCCCCTTCACGCCTTTTCAACCTGCTATCCACATCTCATCCACTACTGAGAAGCCGCTATTTTCCTCATCAAGCAGACTGCGCTTGTCATAATAACTCAGCGGTGGGAGCCCTGTGGGCTATTGATATCCACAGACCTGCCGGGTAATCTTGCTTTCGCCGCGCGATTCCTGTGGCGCGATTTCACGACTCTTCCCCAAGTCTCGAAATCACTACCGCAAGTCGCCTTTCTTAACCAGCCGGCAACCGCCGGAAACTTGCTGTCTCTAGGAGCGCGGCTTCTCTATCGGCGCACTTTGCATGGAGGTAGTGTCATGGCCATGAATGCTGAATTCGCGGAGTCGGATGCTGGAGCGGCGCCGGAGACGGCGCCAACGAAGCCTGTCGATAAGGACAAGGCGCTCCCCTTACCGGGCTGGCTGGTGAAGGTGTATTTCATCTTCCCGATCATCCTCTACATCCCCGACGCGATCTTCAATTACTTCGTCTATAGTGACGGAGCCTATGTGCCGAACGCGCCGCTGGCGGTGCAGATCAGCCAGGTCGCGCTCTGGGGCTTCCTCTCCATCGGCGTCGTCGGCATGGCCTATTTGCTCTCCGTGCTGGCGCCGTGGCACTGGTCGAACGGCCACCGGCTCCAGGCGCTCTTCTGCTGGGTAGGCGTCTTGATCGCCACCATGATAACGATCTGGAACAGCCTCTCCTATCGCAGCGTCACGTTTAATGAATTTGCTACTGATAAGTGGCTCTACAATTACTTTCCCCAGCTTGCCGCCCAGGCGAACCATGGCAAGGGCATTAGCCTGACCATGATTCTGGTCGCCATCGCGCCGCCGTTCTGGGGTCTCTTCTGGGCGCTGGTCCAGCCGACCAACCATCGCAAGTCTCTAAGCGCGCTCGCCGAGAACCACGCCGAGAAGCTGATGCGCGTGCAGCATGAGGCGCAACTCAAAGCTATGCGCGCCGAGGCCAACGCGAAGGTGCGCGAGGCGCAGCTCAAGGGCATGGCGCAGACGGCGGCGGCGGCGCGAGCGCAGGCGGGAACGCTGTTCTCACGGAAAGATGGCGACAAGGCCACCACTGGCGAGCAGCCCGCGGTCAGCGCGACCGCCACGGCGAAAGCGGAGCCTGCTCCTGTGACGACGCCCGCGAGCGACGAGGAGCAGGGCGGCAACATCCTGCAGATGCCGCGCTTCGTCGCCACCCGCCCACGCGGCGACGGCGATGTGCGCAAGGCTTCGATGCTCAACGAGGCGGCCCCGGCCACCCATTCGCACGCCGAGCCAGCCCGTGGCGCGATCGCCGCGCAGGC
>DATAOM010000251.1:0-3532 GCA_036265775.1 Ktedonobacterales bacterium
CCAAGATGAACATGCAGGTCTTCCATAACGAGGGCGGCGATGGTGGAATCGTCGACGTTGATGGCGTGATTCAGATTACGCCTGTCGCCATCAGCCATGTGCTCAATGTGACTGGGCCGATCTTTGTGCCCGGCTACAATGAGACGATCACCGCCGACAACCTCGAGGCGCGCATTAAGTACTACCAGCAGGACCCTGCTGGTATCGCCAAGCAGAAAGCGCTGAACCCCGACGATCCGCATATCTTCGACATCCGCAAGCGGTTCACCCAATTAGTTGTGCGGCTGATCCAGGATCAGGTCAAGAAGCTCCCTACCAGCAAGCTCATCCCGCTGGCCAAGCAGGAACTCGCGGACATGCGCGCGCGCGATGTGCAAATCTATGTCACCAACAAGGACATCGAAGACCTACTGGTGAAGGCGCGAGCGAGCGGCGCGATGGATGTCACGCCTGGAGTGGACGGCTATACGCTCAACCAGGCGAACGTAAGTGTAGCCAAGACCACCCAGTACGTGAAGGTGACGCAGACCGACGACGTGACGCTCGACAACAGTGGAGGCGCAACGCACCGGTTGACGATCACCCTCAATAACCGCCCGACCGGCCCGACCTACGGATTCACCACCTATAAGGACTACGTGCGCATCTACGTGCCGCCGCAGGCGCGCCTGCAGCGCGCGGACGGGTTTGATTCCGGCCAACCATATTGCTGGACTCCGCCGCCGAATGCGCCGACCATGACGAAGCCAGCCCAATTCGCGACGGTGCCTGACTGCCCGCCGGTACCGTACTCGTCCAACGAACTGGTCTGCCCAGCCGGCGGCTATAGTCCTGGCGCCATGGCGACGACAGGTGGTATCCCCTGGGTGCTCGATAGTGTTGGCCCGCCGACCAACACCACCAGCGATCTCCCAAATCGCGCGATGTATGGTGGCTACGTGATCATTCCGCAGTTCTGCACGGCGACGATCAGTCTCAGATACTATGTGCCGAACATCGTGCATCCTGAGGCGCTGACCAAGACTGGCGCGAGCGCGGCGGCGATCACCAGCGCCGACAACCGTGTCGCGCGCTATGAGGCGCCACAGGGATAGGGCGCCATATAATGCGCGGTGAAAGGGGAACGCTGGATACGCCAGCGGTTCCCTAATCCGGCGCAGCGTCGAGGACATCCGCCCATTGCGGCTGCGTCTGTCCATTTGTCATTGAGCGATCCTGATGGGAATCGAGCGGAGCGATGGAACCGCCCGCACAGGATGCAGAGCATACTGCAGAGCGCGTTGAGGGCGCCGAGCCGCGGCCGGAGGCCGACGGACTGCGCGCGTCATTGGTTGAGCGGCTCTCAGCGCATGGCGCGATCCGTAGCGCGGCGGTCGAGCGCGCGATGCAGACCGTTCCGCGTCATCTCTTCCTGCCTGGCGTCTCGCTCACGCAGGCCTACGCCGACGTGGCGATCGCGACGCATTGGGAGCGCGGCGCCGCGGTCAGCTCAGCCTCGCAGCCGACGATGGTCGCCATTATGCTGGAGCAACTGGACCTCCAGCCGGGGATGCGCATGCTGGAGATCGGCGCAGGGACGGGCTACAACGCGGCATTGCTCGCGGAACTGGTTGGCGCGGAAGGTTCCGTGACCACGCTCGATATTGATCCCACCATTGCCGAGGAGGCGCGCGCGCGTCTGTTGTCGGCGGGCTACGAGCGAGTGCGCGTGCTCGCGGCGGATGGCGCGCAGGGCGCTCCTGATTTTGCCCCGTATGATCGCATCGTCCTCACGGCGGGCGCGGCGGACATCAGCCCGGCATGGGTGGCGCAATTGGTCGGGGGCGGTCTGCTGGTAGCGCCGCTGCGGCTGGGCGGCGCGGAGGCCAGTGTCGCCCTGCGCAAGGAGCAAGATAGCGTCCTGCGCAGCGTCTCGCTGACACCCTGTGGTTTCATGCGCTTGCGTGGCGCGGAAAGCGCGCCGGAGCATGTCGTCACACTGGCGAATGGCTGGCGGCTCGCGGGAGCGCGCGCGGGCGAGATCGGCCCGGAAGTGGCGCGCTTGCTGGAGATGTGGCCGCGACGGCGCTTCTGGGCGCGCCCGTCGCCCTTTCTGCCGCTCTACCTTGGGCTAGACAACACAGGTTTTGTGTACCTGTGGAAGGAGACGGGACGCGAGCGCAGGCGTCCGCATGGACGCTTCGGCCTCTACGCCGAGGGACCAGATGGGCCGTCGCTGGCGCTGCTGGCGAACGTGCTGCCCATGCTCCTGACCTTCGGCGGATCGGACGCCGAGCGTGAGTTGGAAGCAGAGGTGGCGCGCTGGCGCGCGCTCGACTTCCCCTCGCTAGAGAGCTGGCAGGTGACGGCGTACCCACGTGGAAGCGAGCCGTCGACTCCTGCCTCGTCAGCAAACGTGCGCATCCAGCGTCGGCACTACATCTTTGATGTGCAGTTGCCAGACGGCAAGGCATTGTCTTGAGCCTGTGTGTCTGTTAGAGTGGCGTTGCCGTCACCGAGAGGCGTCATAATTGCACCTGCGCTCGCTCAAGCGGCGCCATTCTGACGGGCTGGGAGCGGGCACACACATGAAAATCGCGTGCAGAACTCTCGCCATCGCCGCGCTGATCGCCATTCTGGCGACGTTCGCGTTGATCCAACAATATTTGAATAACACTGTCGAAGCGTTTGGGGAGACACAGAGCGTTTTTCTGCTATTTCGTCCGCTTTTCACAATTCTGGCGACGACCGCTTTCGCATTGAGCTTTGCGAGCGGCATTGTGGGAATGACCATGGCGGGACAGCGCAGGCAGCGCATCTGGTTTGCCATCTTGCTCGCCGCCGTGGTGGTCGAAACCTATGCTAGCGTCGCGATTATCATGATTCCCGCACTCGCCGAGTTCGTCTTCGCCGTTGGGCCAGCTCAAGACCTCTCTGGCAACGCAAGCAATCCACTTCTCCGCCTGGAGATAGTGAATTACGTCATCGCGCCACTGTTCGCTCCGCTAACGACGCTCATCTATAGCCTGCGCGTGCAAGGCAGCCAGCAGTCGCCAGCCCATGCCAGACCTTCAGGCGAAGAGGCGGGGCTAGGCGGACTTGAATACAGCAGGCTCGACGACACGCGCGCAGGCTGACGTCTGGTTCCTTGGGAAGCTGCTGACTACCGGCGGCGCGCGCTGGCAGCCACCTGGACGGTGAGCGTCGCCTCGGCGGCCTGCGCGCTTCCGTTCGGTCCAGGGCGGATCAGCCCAACCTTAACCTGCGTACCCTCAGATAGCTTCTCCAGATAGCGGCGCAGATCATCTACGTTCGCCACCGGCTGGTCGTTGAGTTTATAGATGACGTCGCCGGGACGGATGCCTGCGCGTTCGGCGGGACCACCCTGGACGACCTCGACGACCTGTACCGCCATCTCCTTCTCGATGTTGAGCTGGCGGCGCAGCGACTGTGGCAGCATCCCCGCCGCCCGGCGATGCCAATCATCGCGCGGCGCACGACGCCATCCTTCATCAGCATCGAAGCCACCCAGCGCACTGTGTTGATCGGGATA
>DATAOM010000252.1:0-3651 GCA_036265775.1 Ktedonobacterales bacterium
CGTAGCGGGCCAGGAAGACGCGCGCGTTGGCGGCGAAGTAACGCAGAAATTGCTCGTAGTAGTCCACGCCGCGCTCGACAAATCCCTTGCGCTCGGCGGTGGCGTTGAGCAATTGCCAGAACTCGCGCACGAGCTCTGCGCCGCCCTCGCTGACCTCGACGCCCTTCTTGAGCGCATGGCGGGCGTTGTAGCGCACCTGCCGATCGAAGCCGTCCATGATCGCCTCGTCGTCGCGCGTCAAATCGACGAGAATCGTCGCGCGCGGCTGAATCTGCTGGGGCGACGGCCGGAAGCCCAGCGCGCGCAGCGTCTTGTCGTCGGTGACCAGTGGATCGACACGCAGGAAGGGCGCGCGAAACGCCTGCTTGCGGCGCATCCAGGTGAGTAGGGACTTCAGGGCGTCGTCGTCGCGCCACCAGGGGCCGCGCGGCGCATAGAGAAACGGCACGCCGGAGACGCGCCGCGAGAGGACCTGCGCTCCGGCAAGCGGCTCGTCGTCACGCATGGCGACGTAGCGTGAGGCGCCCCAGCCACCGTACTCGCGACGGAACTCTCCCCATTCCCAGCTCTGCAGCATATCGGCGCGCGGCGCGGCGAGAACGGCGCTATTCCATGTTGCGGCGTCAGGCGCCGGAACGATCTGATACGCTGTAGTCACGATCTCGCCTCCGCCTGGCAATGAGCTTGGCCGCGCAGGCACAGCCTGCGCCGCAGTATACAACGGTCGGCGTGTGAAGGCGATAACGCGCTGACTTTCAGGCGCACCGTCCCTTCGTCCAGCAAGTCGCATAGGTTGCGCAATGACGCCACCGCAAACCTAGTCGGCGCGGCTCGGTTAACTCGCGCACTCTCCTTGACGGCCTTCTCGACAGCTATGCAACCCGTGTAGAAGGCATTGCACTATCACCAGGTGTTCGTTATTTCTTTGGTAGTTCGGCGCCCTGCAAGGCTGCCTGGCGTCCAACGCGCCAGGAATGAGTCTCAATCTCTGTCGCGTCATGACGGAGGCTATAGGAGCGCGGAAAAGGGTTGAAAGCGCGGGAAAAAGAGCGCTCGACCGTCTATACTAAACTGCTCCTGCCCCCTACTGCCGCTAACGTGATATTATCCAAGAGACAACCAGCGCTCGTTTCCTGAGCGTGGGTGTTAACCTTCCTGCTGTAGCCTTGCGACACACCACGAGAGCCGCTGGCGAGTTCATTGCTCTGCCAGGGCATATGCTACTCAGGCGTGATCCGCCGAGTGTGTAAAGTATCGCGCCCACTCCAGCGTCAGCAAGGTGTGGTGTACTCATTGGCGCTACGACGAGGGAAGGTCATGTCGCTCCTCCGATCTGGCTGTCATGCCTTGTGTAGCGCTCACGCCTGTCTCCTGGCGCAGGCAAGCGTCGATCAACTTGCTCATAAGCTCATCAGCGCCGTCGCGCACGACCTCGAGTATCCGCGTGGCGGGGGCGAAAACTCGCTCTCTGTCTATGAATCATCCTGGGTTGCGCTCGTGCGTGATCCAGTTCGACCTTTCCGGCTGGCGTATCCTGAGACGTTCACCTGGATCCTCGACCAGCAGCGACCCGATGGTGGCTGGGGGCCAGCGGGAGCCTATTCAACGCTGCCGACGATGGCCGCCCTTTTGGCGATACTGTCTCACCCGCGCAGAACTATGCGTCATCAGCGCGCCGTCGCCACAGGATCGCGCTATCTTCAGGCGACACTGGCGAGGAGCGATATAGCCGCGATAGATACTCCATTTCTGGAGCTTCTCGCGCCGATGGTGGCCGAGAAGCTGCGGACACAGGGCCTGCCGATACCACTCGCCGGGCTGGAATTGTTGCAGGCGCGTGGCGCCGAGCGACGCGCGCGACTACCTGTGGAGGCGCTCTACCACGCGCGTTCTCCGCTCATCCATGCGCTCGAAGCGTTCGGACCTACCCTCGATTACCGGCGAGTGCGCGTCCGGCGAACGCGTGACGGCGGCTATGGCGCGTCGCCCGCCGCGACTGCCTCGGTCCTACTCCATGCGCCTGAGTGGGATCATTCAGCGGCGAACTGGCTTTCGCGCCTTACCCGAAGACACGGGGGGCGCCGGAATGGCGGAATGCCCGCCACGCATCCATTGGACGTGTTCGAGGCGGCCTGGACACTGCATTTCCTCTTGCAAGGTGGCTTTCAACTCTCATTGCGTGATACGCGGATCGCGAGAATAGCCGCCTGGTTGCGCGCAAGTATCAGATCAGAGGGAGTTGGTCTGGCGCGCAGCCGCGCGCTCCCAGAGGATGGGGACGATACAGCGACGGCGCTGGCGGCGCTGAATGACCTCGGAGCCCCGACCTCCATCGCCCCATTGCGCGCGTTCGAGGCCGATGATCACTATCTGAGTTATCCAGGGGAGAGTTCGGCGTCCTTGAGCGCGAATGCTCATGCGCTGGAGGCGCTGCTCAGCGTCGGGCGCCGCGAGCAAGAGTCGGCGCCAGGACGCATTCAATCGACCACCACGTATTTGCTGGAGGCGCAAGGCCCAGAAGGATACTGGGAAGATAAGTGGCATATCAGTCCGTACTACGCCACACAGGCGTGCGCCCATGCGCTGGCGCGCACGACAGATGCGACGGCGCATCAGGCTCTCGGTGCGACGATGGCGTGGATCGCGCAAACACAGCGTCTCGACGGTGGGTGGGGATATGCTGGCTCAACGCTGGAGGAGACTGCATACGCGTTGCTGACGATTGCTGCGGCGCGACGAGTTGAGAACACAGCAGCATCGGAAAATCGCTCTGCGAAGTCGGCCTTACCGTGGATCATGGCGCGCGGACGGCGCTATCTGCAGGACCATGTGACTGACCTGGCGCATCCTGATCGCTTGCCGCCAATGTGGGTGGACAAGGACCTCTATGCTCCACCACGGATTATTCGTGCGGCGGCGCTGGCGGCGTTGCGCGCCAGCGCTGGCGTAGTTGGTTCATTTTAGCTATGGTTCAAGCGCGTCACGTTTGACTGACTCGAACGCCTGTGCTATTGTCCAACCTACCACTGAGCCTCTTACCTGATGACACGAGAGCGATAGCCCACCATGCCAAATGTTCCACGCGCCCGGCGCTCGACCTCATCGGCGAGCAAAACCGCGCCTGACGTGGATGATCAGACGCCGGCTGAGAGCGTCAGGGCCGATGTCGCAAATGAAGTAACTGACGCGACCGCGAATGAGGCTACTGGAAGTTCTTCGGCGTTGCTGCGCAAGGCGCATGACCAACTCGCCGAGCGCGGGCAGCCAGTGGCGATTGGCGAGTTGGCGCGTGTCGTTTTCGGACTGGGGAAGCTTCCGGAGCAGGCGCTGGTGACCTGGGTGGGCATGTTGACGCGCATGATGGGCGCGTCGCCGCTCTTTGTGTCCGACAACGATCAGCGCTTGTGGCGGCTGGCCGTGTGGGACCTCAGCCAGCGATCGCTGCTGGATGTCGAGTTCGTCGCCATCGACGTGGAGACGACGGGACTCGCGCCGGGGCGGCATCGTGTGATCGAGGTTGCGGCGGTGATCGTGCGCGGGCATGAGATCGGCGCGCAGTTCCGCAGCCTGATCAATCCTGGGCGGCGCATCCCACAGTTCATCACCAGCTTTACCGGCATCAGTGAGGGGATGACCCGCCGCGCGCCCGCC
>DATAOM010000253.1:0-8476 GCA_036265775.1 Ktedonobacterales bacterium
ATGTCCATGCACAGGTCCAGGTCGAGATCGGCCTTCTTCGCCCCACTGGAGAACGTCTTGTAGTTCTTCGTCGTGATGCGATAGCCCACACCCTTCACCGGCGAGAGGAACTCCTGGTTGGCCTGCGGCTCCGGGCTGGTCGGCGCATAGGCGTGCGCGCGAATCATCCGGCGGTTCCCCCGTAGAAAGTCAAGCAGCCGCCCGAAATCCACATGCACCCGCAGATTGCGCGACGAGTACACGATGTTCGCCACATCCACGAAGACGCCGACCCGCTCGGTCGAGGGGAACGCCGGCATCGCGATCGTCATGTTCGCGGGCGGCGCCTGGCGACGCAGTTCAGTCAGGAGGCGATCCGTCTGCTGCTGGATCGCGCTGCTCACGATGCCGGCGAGCTGGTTCGTCGAGATCGGCGTCTCGCCGCCACGCTGTCCGGTACGCGGCGTATAAGGCTCGCGCACGGGACCAGCCACGCCGCGCGGCTGTGGACCAAACCCGCGAGGGTACGCTGGCTCTGGCGAGACGTACGGGCTATCCGGCTCGCCAATCTCCTGCGACGCATCACTTGTGTTCCAGGCTGGCGCCTGCGTGGATGTCCGCCGTGCGCCGCGGTCGCGCGCGCCTGGCATACCACCCGGCGTATACGGCGCGGAAAGCGGCGTGTAGGGCGTCTCGGTCGGCTGTGTCTGGAGGCTGTTCTGGCGACGCTCGACGGCAGGCGGCGCGCCGAAATCCACCACCGAGAGACCACCCGTGCGTGTTGTGGGCTGCTCGGCGGACTCCCCGCCTTCAGCCTCACTCGCATGGGGACTCGTCCGGCGACGACGACGACGGCGACGCGTGGTGGAAGTTTCCTCCTCGTGTTCATCGTGCGCTTCGCCAGCCTCGGCGGTCACAGTCCCATCTTCCGCCAGCGGGTCGACCTCCGGCTCCAGCAGCGGCGGCTCCTCCGGCGCGCCTTCCTCGATCACGATTGGCTCGCCTATGGGCGCCATATCTGCCGCGCCCAACCCCGCCAGCAGGCTCTCCAGTGATTCTTCTTCCGGCTCCGCCTGCGGCTCCTGCGCTGATTCAGCCTCAACTGGCGCGGGCGACGCCATCCGGCCGCTCAGGCGCTCCGGGCGAACCGCAGGCGTGGCTCCGCCTTGCGTGGCTGCGCGCGCAGGCCGCTGGAAGCGATAGCGTCGCGTCTCGGTCGTCTCGGCTGGCGCCTCTTGTGACTCCGCCACCGCCTCTATTGGCGCGCTCTCCACAGTCGCCTCAGCAGGCTCGTCTACGGACCCCTCTGCCAGCTCGGGCGTGGGCGGCCGCACCAACTCGACAGCGGGACGGCGGCTCTTGGTAGCGCGCGCGCGCCGTGGACGCGCGGGAGGCGTCTTCTGCTCAGCCTGCTCGTTGGCAGTCCCGGTTGCGCCATTCACGCCATTCGCGGCGGCCTGAGCCTCGCTCGCAGCCGCGGGAGCAGGCTCGACATGCGTCTCAGCCTGTGTCTCAGCGGGAGCCGTGGTGTTCTCCGCCTTCGTGCGGCGGCTCGGCGCGCGACGCCTGCGGGCAGGCGGCTTGTTTGTGGGGTTTGTGGAACTTGACGCGCCATTCGTTGGCGCGCCGGGCGCCACCTGGGCGCCGTCTTCCCTCGTATTCATGTTTCTCCTGCCTCTCCCTCATGGAGAGTATACGGAGAAGCGCGGGGGAGCAAGCGGCAGGGAGGCGATTCTATCCGCGTCGCGGCTACGCTGTGTCGCGCTATGTCAGGAGGAGAGGCGTCTTGCCAGGCGTGTCCATCAATCGACTCTTGTCGAGAATGCGTCTCGCATCCCCACTCGCCAGAAACAATCGCTCGTCTTCACTCCACGGCATCGTCACACATCACATGCGCGCTGCGATTCGCTGCGCAATCACCGTCGTACCTGCTCGCTCTTTCCCTTTCGACAAATCCGCCAGTGGCGGATGCGCTCTCCGACCAACTATGTTCTTGGGCCACCAACCACGTCGGTGTAGCTCGCGGCGATGGATGATAATACCCTTCGGGCGAAAGTTCCTAAAACTGAGCTAACTCATCGCGCCTACTGGTATAGACGAAACTCAACGCCGTGTGGCGCGTCCAGATGTCACCGATGACCCGGACGAGTCGCCTGGCGTGCGGCGGTGGCGTCCGCTGGAGAAGAACGGCAGACTCCATCCACCCTCTGGACGCCACGCGCCATTCCGAGAATTCCTGGAAGCGCTGGATGGAGCGGACTCGACGCTAGACGCGCTCTCATCCGCCCGCAGCGCCACTCGCCGAACCGCCACGATCCGCTGGATCGAGGTCAGCACGCTCGCCGCCGCCAGGATCAGCAGCGTCCACAGCAGCCAGTCCTGCCCGCCGATGAGCAACCCCGCCGCCAGCAAGATCACACGCTCTGGCCGCGCCAGCAAGCCGCTCTTCGCGTCCAGCCCCAGCCCTTCGGCGCGCGCCCGCGTATAGCTGACCATCAGCGAGCCGATGCCCGCGACATAGGCCAGCGCCACGATCCAGTTGCGCTGTGGCAGAGCGGGCGCGGTGAGCGCGAAGACGATCAGTCCGAGCAGGACCACCGCCTCGGAGTAGCGGTCGAGGGTGGAGTCGAAGAAGGCGCCAAAGGTCGTCTTCTGGTTGCGCACGCGCGCCAGCGCGCCATCAACCATGTCAAACGCGCCAGAGAGCAAGACCATCAGCGCGCCAATGCGCAGGTTCCCCGTCGCCAGCACGACGGCCGTCACACAACTAAAAAGGAAGCCAAGGAACGTCGCCATGTTCGGCGTCAGACCGAGCGCGGCCAGTGGCCGAACGAGTCGCTCGGCGAACTCTCGCGCGCGCTTCTGGAGATCTGGCCCAAACATGAAGTACTCCTACGCCATCCTTTCGCCTATTCTACCATCTCGACGCTACGGGACACTACTCCATCCTGTATAACGAAGCGCATCCTGTATTCGGCGCGCTCCGCCTGTTTGACTTATCACGCGCTCACCTGGCGCGCGCCGCGACCCGGACCGGTGGGGCGATACGCCGCGTCGTCGGCGAGACATAACGCGCCCACAGTTCCTCGTAATACGACTCCACCTGGAGGCTGACACGCTCCCAGCCGAAGTTCTCCGCGCGCAACTGCGCCGCCCCTCCCAGTCGCGTACGCGCTGTTTGATCGCCCAGCAAGCGGCAGATCGCCCAGGCCAGATGCTCTGAATCGCGTGGGCGCGCCAGCAACCCATCCCGCCCATCGTGGACGACCGAGCGATAGCCAGGAATATCCGAGGCGACGACCGCCCGCCCCGACGCCATCGCCTCCAGCAGCACGATACCCTGGCTCTCGCCGCCGACGCTCGGCGCGCAGAAGACATCCGCCGTGGCGTAGAGCGCGGGCAGATCTTCCGCAGGCACACGCCCCAGGAACACCACGTCGCGCCAGCCCTGCTTCTGGACCCACGCCTCGATGCGCGCGCGATGCGCCCCATCCCCGCCGATGAGAATGCGCGTGTTGGGGAAACGCTCGCGTATGCGTGGCACGGCGCGCAGCAGGTACTTCAGGCCCTTGCGCGGCTCCAGCCGCCCCAGGAAGACCACATTTAGCTTGCCATCGCCATACTGCGGCAGCGGCGCCACGCCGGGATGGAAGCGATGGATGTCCACGCCGTTGGGAATGATGCGGTAGTCGCCAGGAAAGAAGCGCGAGACGAACTCCTGCGCCGCTGGCGAGACCGCGATGCGCCCGTGCAGCCGCCGCACATAGCGCCCCAGGAACGGCTTGGCCGAGGCGTAGGCCCAGTCCGGCGTCGAAGTCAGCCCGCGCCGCGCCCAGGCATGAAACGTCGCGACATAGAGCGCGCCGCTCATCGGCGCCAGGCGCAGCGTGTCAAAGGTCAGCACAGAGGCGAACGGCTCGTGGATATGAATGATATCGAAGCGCTCGACCTCCAGCACATTGCGGATACGCCTGTTGACGTCGGGCGTAATCGAAATGCGCGCGACCGAGCCGTTCATGCGCAGCGGCGCCGCCCAGGCCAGCTTGAAGACGCCATACTCCACCTTCCGGCCACGTGGCCCCGTCGCCGGCGTCAGGATACGCACGGTGTGGCCGCGCGCGCGCAGCGCCGCCGCCAGACGGCGGATATGATCCTGCACGCCGCCGGGATAGCTCCAGTCATACGGCGAGACGAGACCAATCTTCACAGGCGCGTCCAGACCTTAAGGGTAAAGGAGCGTCAGGCGGAGACACGCTCCCTCACCGGAACTACTCGTCGCGCGACATACCGTTCCGCCGCCCGCGCGCTCCAGCCAAACGCCAGCGAGCGCAGCCCCGCCGCACGAACCAGCGGACGCTCCTGCGTGGCGTACATGCGCGCGCGACCGAACGCCGCATGATGCGACACGATCACCAGATACTCACGCGAGCGCCAGAAGTTTCCTGCTGGAGCCGTCTCCCCGCGCAGGATCGCCTCGCGCAGACCCGCCGCGCCGCTGCCGACGAAGCGCGTATGCGCACAGCCAATCGCGCTCGGCGTGTGCGCGTCGCTGCCGCCCACCTCGGTCCAGCCGTACAGCGACCGCGACAGGCGCATCGCTATCTGCGAGGAGCCAATTCCGGCGAAGCTGCCGTTGAGCGTTTCCACGCCATCTGGATGCAGCTCCGGCTGACGCAACAGCCGGTCCATCACCGGCTTCTGTACACTATACCGGAAAATACGGTTGAACGGATGCGCGACAATCGCCAGACCGCCCTGCTCATGGACCAGTTCGATGCTGCGCTCAATGCTCAGATTCGGCGGGATGCGCTTCTCGATGAAGAGGGCGAGCATGTGCCCCTCGCGCGTGCTGATCTCCTCGCCCACGACCAGCTCGAAGCGATAGTTGCGTTTCATCACGAGATCTCGCGCGCGCAAAGCGCCGGTGATGGTGTCGTGGTCGGTAATCGCGATCACGTCGAGCGGCGTCGCGTTTTGGACATGCTCCAGCACGTCGTCGACTGAGCCGGTGCCGTCGCTGTAGTTCGTATGCATGTGCGTGTCGGCCAGGCTGAAGCGCTCCCACGGGATCGTGACGCCCGCCTGACGGTTGAGCGGATGCGCGTCTATCAGCGCCCGCTGGCGCGCCATTGGCCCGCGGTCCACACTCGTTGCATCCACAATAGCCGTCGAATCTACCGACTTCACCGATTTTTTCAAGTCCATCCGGGTATGCGCCTCCCAATAGGTGCCGAATACATGTCACGTCAGGATGATGGTTGTGGGGAGGACGCCAGGCCAGTGTTCGCAGGAACGTTTGTGGCTGCGGCGCGACTCCCATTGTATGCCGATACGCTCGTTCTGTCACCTCCCCGCCTGACCAGGTTGGCGCCAGCGCTCTCCTCTTCTGCTATGACGCCCACAGGCCCTGGTTCGGGCCAGACACGCGCCAGCGCCGAGACCCACTGCCCCGGTCGCGCCAGGACGAAGCGCTCGAACTGCTCAAGGAACAGCCGCTGCCCCTCCACTGGCGCGCGCTGCTTGAGCGCCGCGACGCTCGACGCGCCATAGCGATGGGCTTCCTCCGCCGTCCTGACGTGCGCCTGCTCGTAGAGTGTTCCCAGATCGAGCCTGCGGATCACGCCATGATAACGGTTCCTTCCCACGTGCCAGCCCACCGCGACGATGACCGGGACGCGCAGATGGAGCGCAAGCGCCATCGGGGTCACCGCCATCTTCGCAGGCTCCCCAAAGAACGGAATCTCCGCCGTGGACGCGCCCGCTACATAACGATCTACGCCAAACGCGACGATTTCGTTGCGGGCGAGCGCCTGCTTGAGTTGCACCACCGTCTCGCGCTCGTCGGCTGGCAGAAAGTGAAAGTGATTGTTCTCGCGGAACGAACACATAAATTGATACAGGCGCTCTGGCTTCAGGCGCTCGGCGGGCGCGACGACGGAATACCCCATCGCGCCGAGCCGCGCGATGCTGATCTCGAAGGTTCCATAGTGCCCGGAGAGCAGGATGGCGCCGCGCCCCTCACGGAGCGCCTCCTCCAGAACCTCCTGCCCCTCAACTGTATAGCTGGCGACCACTTCCGCGTCCGTGCGCGCCGGTCCGCGCAGGAACTCGATGTAGTTGAGGATCGACGTGCGGAAGACCTGGCGCGTCGCCTGATGCAGCCTGCCTAGGTCCTCGGCGAGGCCCGGCACATGGCGCAAATTGAACTCCACGCGCCGCCGCTGCCCACTCGCGCTCACCCAGAGCAACCACGCCAGCGGCCCTACAAGGGCATAGAGCAGGTTATAGGGAATGCGCGGGACGACCGCCGCGGCGAGGCGAAAGAGCCAGTACTTGGTCACGCGTGGCTCCTTCCCACCACCTGCGGCGCTGAGCCAGTCTCCGCCGCGCGGTTCGACGTGGTGGCAGTCTCCGCTGGCCAGAACGGACGGAACATCGCCCACTGCGCTGGTCGCGGGCGGATCACCGTTTCCAGTGCGTCGTAGATGCGCTGCGTTGTCGCGACGACATCGGCCTCGCGGTCGCCGGTTCGCGTGGCGAAGAAGTGTGGCAAGACCTTCGTGTAATAGGTAGATGAGAACTTCTTGTCATAGTATGCGAAGCCGGGGAAGATCGCCGCGCCGGAGAGCAGCGCGAGCTGCGCCACGCCGCCGGGCACGTAGCAGCGCCGCCCAAAAAACTCGACAGGGACGCCCTCGCCCTTTGCCATTGGCCGATCTACCAGGATCGCCACCATCCCGCCCTGCTGGAGCACACGCAGGATCTGGCGCGGCGATTTCTCCAGCCAGAGCACCTGCATGCCCATCGCGTTGCGCTGCGCCTCCACCATCGCGTCGATGCGCGGGTCGTCGAAGCGCTCGGCGACGACGTGCAGTTCCCCGCGTGTCGCCGTGATCAGCCCGGCGATGTCCCACGCGCCGAAGTGGCAGGTCACGATCAGGACCCCCTTGCCCTCGGCGCGCGCCGCATCCAGCAGGGCGAGGCTGCCCGGCGCAGGCTGCGCATCGCGCCAGTGGGCCAATACGTACTCTTGCGTACGCTCTGGGTGCGCGGAAAATGCGAGAAAATCGGAGATATAGCGTCCGTGGTCGCGCCATGAATCCCTTGCGAGCCTGAAGGCATAGGGATCATGCTCGCCCGCGCCGATGATCTGCGCCATATTGGCAACGGTGGCGCGCTGCTTGGAGCGCCAGAGGTAAAAGACCAGCGTCGTCGCCGCCCCGGCGATGGTAATACGCGCGCCCCGTGGGACACGCGCCGCGAGCCAGGTCGCCGCGCGCAGCAGCCAGTATCGCATCGCTTTTCCCTGCTATTGGCGCACACACTACGTTGGGAGTTTATTGTACACCACCCGCGCCTCACCGAGATACGAACACGCTTAGGGAACAGCATAGCGCGATGGTGTTATGGCCGGGTTATCAGGAGATTAAACGCAGATGCGCCTGAATGATATACTGATCATGCTTACTCTGGCGGGCTGGCTAAATGAGCGGTACTTGTGCGAGCGAGTAGGGCAGGATTTGCCTTGATCACGGGAGGGTAGAAGCGGGTGGCACGCCCCGGTACACCCACATCGCCGCGCTGGCGCCTGGGAGTAAGTCTCCTCCTGGGCGCGCTCCTGCTCCTGAACGCCTGTGATGCGCCATGGACGCCGCCCAAACCAGTTCCTGGCGCCTTGCGCTGGCGCGTCCAGATGACCGATAAGCAAAATGCTACGCCAGTCTTTGTGGCGAACGGCCTCGCCTATCTCGCCGGGGCTGACCACGCCATCTATGCGCTCGACGCCGCGACCGGCAAGCAACACTGGCGAACGGACATCGGCGCTGCGGGAGCCTTCGTTTCGGCGGTGGCGGATGGCGCTGTCTACGTCATGGCGCTTGACTAGGGGCCCTACGCCTACGCGATCTACGCCCTGGACGCGGCGACCGGCGCCAAGCGCTGGCATATTCAGCCACGTCAGAGTCCCTCCGTCGATGCGACGGTGGCGAACGGGCTGGTCTACTTCGGCGACTGGTCTGGTCCAGTCTTCGCTCTGGATGCGGCCACAGGAGCGCAACGCTGGCAAGGCGACGGCGCCAACCAATACGCCGCGCCTGCGGTGGCGAACGGGACGATCTACGATGTCAGCAAGATAGACAACGGCGCGGTTGTGGCGCTCGACGCGGCGACAGGCGCTCAGCGCTGGCAGGTACCGGTGGGCACGAACTGCTGCTCCATGCCAGCCGTGTCGAACGGCGTGGTCTATGTTGGCGCATTTGACGACACCGTCCATGCTCTGGATGCGACGACGGGCGCATTCCGCTGGGGAGTCGCGATTGGCCATGACTTGTTCACCACTCCAGCGGTGGTGAATGGGATGGTCTATCTTGGTTCGTATGATCAATACGTCTACGCGTTGGATGCGGCGACAGGAGCGCAGCGCTGGCGCTTCCATACCGGCGATAGGGTCGTCTCGGCGCCGACGGTGGCCAATGGAGTCGTCTATGTCGCCTCCACC
>DATAOM010000254.1:0-2923 GCA_036265775.1 Ktedonobacterales bacterium
GCGCACCAGGAGGCCGCGCCGCCGGTCTGCGGCGGAGCGTCTTCACTCAGGCCCAGCCTGGCAAGGATCGACCGTGCGATCGTGACCACATCCTCTGACGTGGACGCCCCCCAGGCCTCCTCGACGAGTCGGCGGACCTCCTCCCAGGCAGGGTCCGGCTCGAGGTCAGGGTCAGGCGCTGCGCCCGCGACGCCCAAGGGGCGATCGTGGACCCAGCGCCACAGGAGGCAGCGCGCCAGCGGCGCGGCGCCCGCGAACGAGGGTTGCGTGAAGCACATCGCATCGCCGAGCAGGTCGAAGATCGGCGCCAGTTCGGGGTACGCGGCGACGAGGAGGCGTTCCTGCCGCTCATCCTCCAAGGAGTTCCAGAGCCACGCCAACGTCTCTCCCTGTGGACGGGCGCCGGTGAAACGGATGTGCCCGCATTCGTGCTCAACGAGCGCGGTGGTGAGCGCCTGTTGCCAGACACGCTCGTCGTGGCGCATCGTCAGCGTGACACCGCGGATGCTCGCCAGCCGCGCAGGATCGACTGGCCGGGCAATCGCAGTGGGATTGACCTCGACCCGCCGACGCTCGGGATCCGTCGCGCCGATGTGGGCGGCAGTGGAGACCGTCAGCGTGTACCGACGGCGGGAGCGAAACAAGAGCAGATCGGTGAGAAACCTGATCCAGGCGCGGCTCATCCACCAGGGCGCCTCGTCAGCGTGGCGGTCCTGGCCACGGTTCCCAGGGGTGATTCCTGATATGCTCATCTCCACACCTCCGCCAACGTAACACGCGACCCTGCGCCTCGCGCGTTGTCACTTGGTTCTCAACCGGTTCACATCCGGTTCTCACCGCCGCGCACGGTCGCCAGCGTTGGTCGAGTGCGCAACCAACGCTGGCACGAACGATGTCACGATCGGCGCTGGCGCCTCGCGGCCCTCCCGCAGCCTATCGGCGACCGCTGATACGTTCCATGGCCACGTTCCATGGCCACGTTCCATGGCCACGTTCCATGGCCACGTTCCTTGGCGTGGTGGTGAGCCTGGCGCCGCTCGGGCTGCCAACGCGCGCCTCCGCGAGACGACCACATCACGCGTTGAGAGGGGTCGGTCCCGTGCGCACGGGTGGAATCACAGAGAGGCCCACCACGAGACAGGCGCGACGGCGCCATCTGAGCGCGTGGTGGGGCGCCCACGCGTCAGCAGACAAATGGAAAGGGCGCATGGGAATCACTGGGAAGCAACTGGAAACAGTCGCATGCACACGACAGGGAGAGCGCCATGACGACGGAAGACACTGCGCTGATAGCGATCGCCATGTTGATCGCTGGCGCGCTGATTGGGACGATGGCGGTCGTCGGCGGGTATGGGGTTCTGCTCGCGCGACGCCTGTCCATGGGGGGCCTGTGGGTGATTGCCCTCTTGTTCCTCTTGGTGGCGGCGTTCGGCTCCGTCGCGCTCCCCTGGGTGGCGCCCGGATGGGCCGTCGCCGTGGCGGGACTCAGCGCACTGTCCACCGCGCTTCCGCTGTGGCTTTTGCTACGGTCGCGCTGGCTCGTCGAAGATGAGCCTCCCCAGCCATGAAGACCTCGTCCGCGCGGCCCGTCCGTCGCTCGTCCGTCGCTCGTCCCTCGCTTGTCCCTCGCTTGTCCCTCGCGCTGCCGTCTTGGGCCCTGCGCTGTGGAACCCTCCGTTCATGAGCGATGCGCGTGCTCTACGCCCGTCGGCCGGGGAGGGTGGCGTCGCGGATGTGACTCATGTCCGCGTCGGGCGGCTGTGCGCGTCGGGCGGGTGTAATGGGAGGCGAGACATGACGATACAGCATCAGGGAGCGGACAACAGACAAGGAGACTGGATCGCGCAGATGGACGCCAGCTGGCTCCACATTGGCGCAGAGTGGGACGAGCCAGAATGGCTCCGGACGACCATCGTGCCGGCGCGCGAACCCCTGCTCTTCCTTCTATGGATAGAGGAGCGGACTCTCTTAGCACGGCAGGAGGAGCTGCGCGCCGTCGGTGGCGCCTGCGGCTTGGTTGGCGCACTCAAGGCGCTGACGCCGGAGGAACGCGACGATTGGCTGAACTACAGAAAACGCCTGGCATGGCGGCTGGGCGAGCGCTTTGAGCCATCAGCGCCGGCGGAGGAGCTCTACCGCTCCTGGGGCTTCGCGTTCTAGCGCGGCCTCCTGCTCGAAGCAGAACGGACGGCGAGCAGCGGCGCAAGGATGCGTTAGCGCTATCAACAACTGCGACCAGAGGCAACAACGGCGACAGAGGAACCAGTCCATGCGATCGATACTGCAGTGTTGGCGTCGAGACAAGGTGGGTCCTTCGCTCCCGTCGGCGTTAGGGTGTGCCGATGCAGGGAGTGGGGAGATGGAGCAGGAATCTCCGCTGGCTCTGGCGCACACCACAGCGCCATCGGCATCGCCTGCCGAGAGGATGGCGACTCAGCCTCGACGGTACCCGCTCGAGATCTGGCTGCATGGTCGACCCGTTCCTGACAATAGGTTAAAGGAACGCTTCATTGTCGTGGTGAACGGACGGCGCCGCCCACAGACCCGCTACACGCCGCAGGCGACAACGTGGATGGCGGCGGTCGAGGCGCAGGCAACGCAGGCCATCCAGGCGCTACCAGCCGCAGATGGACGACCCAGCGACTGGGCGTTGCCGTTGCAGCTTGCTTACGAGTTCGTTCGCGTCAATAGCGACCTCGCCAACTGCTTGAAGGGCCTCAACGACGCCCTGCAGCATGCCCTTGCCGTTGACGATGGCTACTTCGAATATGACAGAATCGTGCGGTCACGTCGCGGGCGCGAGCCGGAGCCGCCACCAACGCTGACCGCCAGACCTGCACCCATCCGTGCGCCTGACAGTGCGCCTGATCGCGGCGCGGCCCGTGGCCGCCAACGCTCCCCACAACGTCTACCACAACGGAAG
>DATAOM010000255.1:0-13941 GCA_036265775.1 Ktedonobacterales bacterium
CGCGCTTGATACTTCCACCAATACCGCCAGCATTGCCCTTGTGCGCGAAGATCGACTCGTCGCCGAGTTGACGTGGGACGTCGGTCAGCGCCACAGCGCGGAACTCTTGCAACGGCTCGACTGGCTGCTGGAGACGGCCAGCGCGCAGCCTTCCGACCTCACAGAGATCGCCGTCGCCACTGGACCTGGCTCCTTCAACGGCGTGCGCGTCGCCCTCACCGTCGCCAAGTCGCTCTGCTTCGCGCTCGGCGCGCGGCTCTCCGCTATCTCCACGCTCGATGTCGCGGCGTGGGGATACGCTAGCGTCAACGATCCCGTCTGGGCGCTGCTGGACGCGGGGCGTGGCGAGGTCTACGCCGCCGCATATCCGTCACCCAAGACCGACGCTGCCACCTGGACGCCGGTGAATGGCTACCTCGTCCTGACGCCGCAGGAACTCGCACAGCGTATCGAGGGACAGGCGCTCTTCTGCGGCGAGTGGCGCACAGAGACACAGGCAGCCCTAAACGAGGCGCTAGGAGATCGCGCGCGCTTCGCTCCCCAACTCTCGACACGGCGCGCCGTCTGGCTCGCGGAGCTGGCGGTGGCGCGCCTGCGCGACGGCAGGGTTGAAAATCCTGCTACAATTGAGCCACTCTATCTGCGGAAACCCGCGATCACCATCAGCAAGAAAGCTGGAATCCCCCTCCAGGACCCGCACCAGCCCTCAATTCAGGCAGAAGCCACGGCGTCGCAGGAGCAGCCAGCAGGAAGCGAGGATGCGCCGCATGCGCTACGTCGTTGAGCGAATGACGATGGTCGATATTCCACGCGTCGTGGAGATCGAGCGCCTGGCCTACACCACTCCCTGGCCGCCGAGCGCCTACCGCAAGGAATTGCAGGATAACCCGCTCGCGCACTACATCGTGCTGCGCGACAGCGCGATCCAGGTCCCTGCGCCGGAGGCCTCAGCTAGCTCCACGCCACGGCGTAGCTTCCCGCTCTCACTCCTGCCCGCGCGATCAGCGCCCGGCCCCAGCGGACCGCTCGCCTCCACTATCGGCTTCGCGGGACTCTGGCTGATGGTGGATGAAGCGCACATCACGACCATCGCGCTGCACCCGCGCTACCGTGGACGTGGCCTGGGCGAGTTGATGCTCTCTTCGCTGATTCAGATCGCCTACAACATCTCGGCGCGTTCAGTCACGCTGGAAGTGCGCGTGACGAATCATGTGGCGCAGAACCTGTACCGCAAGTATGGCTTTCAGGAGGCTGGGGTGCGCCGCCGCTACTACAGCGACAATAACGAAGACGCGCTCATCATGTGGACCGAGCCGATCCACTCTGCGCCATTCATCGAGCGCTATGAAGGACTGCGCGCATCTCTCGCCGGGCGGCTGGCGGCGCAGGAGGCCCAGCCAGACAGCGCTGCGCATGGCTAAGAAGTCCAACACAGACAGAGAGCAGGAGCCACTTTGCATCCTGGCGATTGAAAGCTCCTGTGATGAGACCGGCGTCGCGCTAATCGAGGATGGGCGCGCCATCCACGCAAACGTCGTCGCCTCGCAGGCCAGCGTCCATGCCCAGTACGGCGGCGTCGTGCCGGAGGTCGCCTCACGCCGCCAGTTGGAGGCCATTGTCCCCGTGCTGGAGACCGCCTTCGCCGAGGCGGGTGTGGGCTGGGGGGCTGTGAACGCTATCGCCGCGACCTATGGGCCAGGGCTGGCAGGGTCGCTGCTGGTCGGGCTGACGGCGGGCAAGACGCTGGCGCTGGCGCGTGGACTGCCCTTTCTCGGCGTGAACCATCTGGAGGCGCATATCTACGCCAACTGGCTGCGAACCGGCGAGAGCGAGCAGGCCGACCCTGAGGTCCCACTGCTGGCACTGGTCGTCTCCGGCGCGCACTCGGAGCTGGTCTACATCGCAGAGCATGGCCACTATGAGTTGATGGGCCAGACGCGCGATGACGCGGCGGGCGAGGCGTTCGATAAGGTGGCGCGCCTGCTCGGCCTTGGCTACCCCGGTGGCCCGGCAATCCAGCTAGCTGCGGAGCAACGCGACACCACGAGGCCAAATCCCTACACCCTGCCACGCGCATGGCTGCCCGGCACGTGGGACTTCAGCTTCAGCGGACTGAAGACGGCGACGGGCAACCTGCTGGCGAAGGCGAGCGCGAGTGGCGAAAAGATCGCCATTGCCGATGTGGCTGACGCTTTTCAGGACGCGGTGGTAGACGCGCTGGCGACCAAGACCGTGCGCGCCGCCGAGGCGCGTGGTGTGCGTGAAGTCCTGCTGGCGGGAGGCGTCGCGGCGAACCTGGCGCTACGCGAGCGGCTGAAGGCTGATCTCGATGCGCGTGGTATCACCTTGCGCTATCCGCCTCTCGCCTACTGTACCGACAACGCGGCGATGATCGGCGCGGCGGCGTACTTTCACCTGCGGCGTGGCGAGCGCGACGGCTACGACCTGGAGGTCCGCCCCAATCTGCAATTGCCATTTGCTGCTTCGCGCGCCTAATATATCTATGCTCAACGCCGAAAGGACATCGGCGCGCTCCAAGGCTCCAGGGAAGGAGTTCACATGGAGTTCATCGCCTGGATTCCGTGGGCAGGTCTCGCAGTCGGGATCATCCTGTTGATCTTGACGTGGCACAGCGTCATCGTCACGACCATCCAGCCACGCACTGTGACCTCCTACATCACCTTTTTGGGCTGGGCGCCGGTCAACGCGCTCTTCCAGTTCCTGGCGTGCCGCACCCATCGTTACGAACGCAAAGATCGTATTCTAGCGCTCCTCGCGCCGGTCTCGCTGTTGATGATGCTCGTCATCTGGCTCCTGCTCTTCCTCGTCAGCTACGCGCTGATCTTCTGGCCCTTTGTCGGTGACCTTGCCAGTGGCTTCGCCCTGGCCGGCTCATCACTTTTTACCCTCGGCTTCGCGGCGCTGCATCAGGGAGGGCCAACCGCGCTCGAATTCATCGCCGCCGCCACCGGCATGATTGTCATCGCGCTGCAGATCGGCTACCTGCCGACGCTCTATGGCGCCTTCAACCGCCGCGAAACGCTCGTGACGGCGCTCAACATTCGTGCTGGCTCGCCCTCGTGGGGACCGGAGATTCTGGCGCGGCATCAGACGCCACGCGCGTGCGCGACGCTGCCCGCGCTCTTCGCCGCCTGGGAGATCTGGGCTGCCGACATCATGGAGTCGCACAGCAGCTATCCGTGGCTGCTGGTCTTCCGCTCGCACGAGGCGCTGCATTCCTGGAGCGTGAGTCTGCTGGCAGTGCTGGACGCAGCGGCGCTCTACATGGCGCTCGCGCCGGACGAGGCGCCGGAGGAGGCGCACCAGTGTGTGCAGTCGGGCATCGTCGCCCTCGGCAAGCTGGGGCGACTGGCGCAGAATCCACGCGGCGGCAGCCCCGAAGAGGTCAGTGGAATACACGCAAAGAACACGAGTGACGGCGCAGCCACCAGCGAGATCGGGCTGCCCTTCGACCGTTTCAGCGAGGCGTACTCATACCTGCGAAGCACTGAGTTTCCCGTGTTGAACTCACTTGAGGACGCCTGGACGACATTCTCTGGATGGCGCGCCCGCTATGAGGCCGACGCCTACGCGCTCAACGATTTCACGGTAGCCGTGCCAGCGCCGTGGTCAGGCCCGCGCCGCAATATGACACGCCATGAGGCCTACGAGGTCATCGCGCACCCGACGCTGCCTCCCGAACCCGCCCAGGTCACCGAAGACGCGGCGCAACGCTAACGCATGAGATATATCGTCAACTCTTGACACCGACCCAGTGGTTACGATATATCTTTACCTAGCGAGTTGCACGGCGATCGTCTTCCGCCGCAACAACTCACACGTCTCCACCCTTGACAGGAATGATCGTGACGCCTACTATCTAACCAGTTGGTGAGATGTGTATTCTCAAGGCACGCAGAAAGCGATGGGGCTACATGCGTGAGGGACGTGATAGTGAACGACGAGAGCGTGTGCGCACGCGCGAACGTCATCGGGTGATCGGACGCGATCATCAAAGGAAACACGCCGAGCGCGCGCGCGACGCAGAGGTCTCGAAGGCCGCGCTGCTCGCCGCCGCCGAAGACATCTTCGCGCGAGATGGCTTCGAGGGCGCGCGGGTGGATGAGATTGCGAAAGCCGCTGGCTACAACAAGAGCCTGATCTTCCAGTATTTCGGCGACAAGGAGGGCCTCTACAGCCAGGTCGTCTGGCGCATGCGCGAGCAGTCGGGAGCGCAGATTGGCGCGATTGTCCAACGGTTCACCGGGCCAGATGCGCCGCCGCTCTCTTGCGAGACGACACGCGCCTTCATCGAGGCGTGCGTGCGCTGGACGTTTGATTTCTACGTTGCGCATCCTAACTGCCTGCGCATTCATGCGTGGGAGGCGGCGGAAGGCTGGCGCACGTTCACAGCTACTGGCGGTCCAGAGGGGCAGGCGGCGCAAACGCAGGGCAAGGTCTGGGCGCGCGCGGTCCTCGACTACCTCACCCGCGCGCAGGAGGCGGGCTATCTCCGGCGCGAACTTGACCCACGGCTGCTGATTACCAGCGTCATCAGTCAGGCGGAACACTACTTGCTGGCGATCCCGCGCTTCGAGCGCATCCTGCCCAGCACGGACCTCTCATCTTCCACGGCGATCGCGCAGGCGCGCGAACAGACCATCGCGCTGTTTCTCTACGGCGCGCTCGCTCCTAACCCAAACACACATCAGGAGGCAAAGGACACACCAGATGCGACTGGACTATAAGTGGCAGGCCGCCATCGTCACCGCGATCGGCCTCTTCATGGCGATCCTCGACAACACCATCGTCAACGTCGCGCTGCCGCAGATGCGCGAAGCGTTTCACACCGATCAGAACACGATCATCTGGGTCGTGACTGGCTACTTCCTCGCGCAGGCCGCGGTCATACCCGTCACCGGCTATGTCAGCGATCTGGTCGGCACAAAGGTCGTCTTCATGACCGCGCTGGCCGTCTTCACCCTCGGCTCGCTGCTCTGCGGACTGACGCCACAGATCCAGCCGCACGTTTCCGCGCTGCACGGCGAGCAGCTCCTGATCCTCTTCCGCGTGATTCAGGGCTTTGGCGGTGGCGCGCTCTTCCCGGTTGCCTTCGCGATCATCTTCCGCGTCTTCCCGCCGGAGCAACGCGGCCCAGCCTCGGCAGTCATCGGCGTTCCGGTCCTGCTGGCGCCCGCTTTTGGTCCGACCATCGGCGGTTACCTGACCACGACCTTCGACTGGACCGCGATCTTCTTTGTCAACATTCCCATCGGCATCGCCGCGCTGATCGCCTGCGCCTTCATATTGAAGGGTCGCGACGTCGAGCGCGCGGAGTACAACGTCGATGTGCCGACGGGGCGCCGCTTCGACATCCTCGGTCTGCTCCTCTCGATGGCGGGCTTCACGGCGCTGGTCTATGGCATCAGTGAATCAGGATCGAAGGGATTGGGCGACCAGCGCGTCCTCACCTTCCTTGGCGTCGGCGTCGTCCTGCTGATTGGGTTCGTCATCAACGAGTTGCTGGTGAGCGACCCGGTGATTGACGTGCGTCTCTTCCTGCAGCGCACCTTCACGATGGCGAACATCCTGATGTGGGGCGTGAGCGCGTTCCTCTTCGGCAGCTTTGTCCTGCTGCCCGTCTTCTTCGAGAACGTGCAGGGACGCACGCCGCTCGATACCGGCGAGATCCTCATCCTGCAAGGTCTGGCGGCTGCCGTCGCTACGGTCATCGCCGGGCGACTCTACAACACCGTCGGCCCACGCACGATGGCAGTACTTGGCTTCGCGCTCATAGCAATCGGCACCTACGGCTTCACGAATCTCAGCGTCAGTACTGACCCTGCCTCGCTTCAGCCCTGGCTGATCCTGCGCGGCTTTGGCCTCGGCTTCACCAATATCCCCTTACAGACGCTCGCCGTCTCGGTGATCACGAACCGCGCGATGGCGCGCGCCTCCTCGCTCATCAACGTCACGCGCCAGGTCTTCGGCGCGATTGGCGTCGCGGCGCTGACCAGCTATCTCACACAGCAGACGACGGCCCATGCCACCGACATCGCCGCCACGCTCAAGACCCAGCCGCCGACGGGCATCGGGCTGACCTGTGTGCAGAACGCGCATGGAAATCCAGCGGCGATTGCCCAATGCGTCGCGCAATACGCGCTGACGATGGGCATCAACGACGCCTTCTTCGTGGTGATGATCGGGTGCGCGGCGCTGGCAGTGGTGGCGATCTTCGTCGGCACCGACCCCAATATCGCTGCGATGAAGCGCGCCAAGGCGCGCGGCGAGGAGGCTCCTAAAGCCGCGTCGCCGCAGTTCGCCGGCGAGTAATCGCCACTAGTTCGCAGACGCGCAAAGCCCTCATCTCTCATGATGAGGGCTTTATTCTTGGGCCAAACCACACTTGGCCAAAAGATGCACGACCGATCCTGGCGCTTCCACTAGCGCTGCTTTCTCGCCTGAACGAGACTGGTGGATTAGCGGTCGCCCTTTCATTCCTTTGCGCGACTACGGCGCCTTCTGCGCGCCGAAGCCCCAGTCGAGCAGCGCCGCCGCGTCGGTAAAGCGCCCGGCGGCGGTCTCCTCGCCCAGCACCACACCCACGAGTTGTTTATCCAGATGGGCTGCCTCGAACACCAGACAGTAGCCCGCGTTTTCCGTATGACCCGTCTTTACGCCCTCGATGCCGTCGTAGTATTTCTTCGTCAGCAGGTTGTTCGTCGTCGTCCACATATATCTCCCATGCCGATCGGTCGCCGGTAGTGTGAAGACAACTGTCGAGACGATGGCGCGAAACTCGGGGTTGGCCATGGCGTACTTCGCCAGCATGACGAGATCACGTGCGCTGGAGCAGTTGCCGTACATACGCGCGCAGTCGCTGCCGTTGTTGGGATCAAGCCCCGAGACGTTGAGATAGCTCATGTGACGCAAGCCGAGCGAAGCCGCCTCGCGATTCATGAGGCCAGCAAACTTCTCCTGCGAGCCAGCCACCGCATCGGCGATGGCGACCGCCGCATCATCGCCAGAGGGCAGCAGCAGCGCATAGAGCGCCTCACGCAGGGTGAGAGTATCGCCCAGACGCAGTTTGGCCACGCTGTTGCCATTGGTGTTCATCGCCACGGCGTCCGCGCCAATCTTGACCGGCAGGTCCAGCGAGGACGAGTAGTGAATTGCGGCCAGCGCCGTCATGATCTTGGTGGTGCTCGCTATCGCGACCGGCGTCTCGGCGTTGACGCTCAGATAGACCTCCCCGGTCTGCGCGTTCATCAAATAGGCTGCGCGCGCCGCGATCTCGGGCGGGGGCGCGCCCGGAATCGTGGAGGTCGCTGTCTGCTTGGAAACAGTGGGCATAGCGATGGGCGCGCTCAGCGCCTCGCCGCAGCCGGCCAGCGTCACTGTTAGCGTGAGCGCGCCGAGTAGTAGCGCTATCGGTAGTGAGCATGGGTGAGAGGCGCCGTGCTGCTTGAACGATCCGGTCTTCTGCTGGCGCTCCGCCTTCAGCCGCCGCACATGCGGCTTCGTCATCTGACCGATGAGCTGTGCGGAGACGAACGGCGTGCGGTAGACCCTGCCTGATAGACAGGCATGCGCCGCGTGAGACTTCTCCAGGGTCACGAGGGCCTCTTCTCCTCTCATGTGCGCCGAGCATGCGCCAGATCGGCGCGCTCCATGGAGTGTATGGAGGCGCTACCATCATGCCCAACCGCCGTTCGCATCCTCTCCGCGCCCCTGTTCAGGGGGGTCCGAAGGGAGGGGTCCGAACGAGGGGTAGTGACGTGATGCTCAAGAGAGGCAAGATGCTAGAATGAGGGTTGCGTCGTCGCTATCGCACATCCCCTCACGGAGGTTGACTCTGAAGTCGCTTGTACAGCCCCAAACGGTAGCGGCGCCCGACACGCGCACGACCGGCGTCACTTTTCCCTTGGCTCGGCTCTGGCTCTCGCGAGCACATAACGGGGAAGAGGCGCATCCGCGCCTTCAGCTCCGCTGGTACATGCTGGCGTGGGTCGGCATGACCTGGCTGGCCAGCATGCTCATATTAGCCAGCAACTTTGGTCTCGATTCGTTCGGGAGCGACGACATTCCGGCGCCGCCACACCAGGCGCCATGGAACGCGCTCATCTTCAGCGGATTGATGCTGCTCCATGCCTACCTTCATTGGTTCGCCCTATCAGGACCTCGTTGGCGCACTTGGTATCCGCTGTACGCGTTGGCGCAGGGCATCCTCGTGTGCGTTATTTGCGTTATTGTCGTGATTGTCCCGAAGGTGGGAAACGGCCTATTTCTGCCGCTCAGCCTCTTGTTGGCGCTCGTCGTTGAAGCCGCCGCTCTCCTGGAGCGAGCACGGCCCGTCATGCTCGCGGCGCTCTGGTATGTCGCCTTGTTCGTGATCTACGCGATGAGAGAGTACAGGAGCGCGTTGGACGCGCTTTTTCTCTCCAAGCGCATGATGGCTTCGCAGTTGGGTTGGGTTCTGCTGGTCATCGTCCCGCTGATCCTGTTCGTCTGGGGACACGTCATGACGTACACGCGGCAGGCGCGCGCCTACGAGCGCACCCAGAAGCTGGTGCGCGAGCTCGAAGTGGCGCATGCGCAGATTGCCGACTATGCGTCACGCGTGGAGGATTCGGCGCGCATGGCCGAACGCCAGCGGCTGGCGCGCGAGCTTCATGATACGCTCGCGCAAGGCGTGACCGGGTTGATCATGCAGCTAGAGGTAGTTGATTCACATCTGACGCTCAGCAATCTCCCCCGCGCGCAGGAGATCGTCCATATGGCGATGACGAGCGCCCGCGAGACACTGGTGACTGCGCGGGGAGCGATCCATGATCTGCGTGTGGAGAGCGCGCTTCCGTCCGACCTCACTGTGGCCGTGGGAGAGGAAGCGCAACGCTTTACGGCGGCTACAGGGATTCCCTGCGACTGTGATGTCGCCGCCCTCTCCGACGTGCCCCTCGCACTGCGCGAAACTATCGTACGCCTGATCGGCGAAGGGCTGGCGAACATCGCGCGCCACGCGCACGCCCAACAGGCAAGTATCCAGGCGGTCAAGCGCGAACGCCGCCTCATCGTCGAGGTCTGTGATGATGGGGTTGGATTCACGCCGACACTGGCTGCGGGGCGGTCAGGACACTACGGCTTGCTCGGGCTCTCGGAGCGAGCGCAATTGGTCGGTGGCGCGCTCCAGGCGCTCAGTACGCCGGGGCAGGGGACGACTCTGCGCTTCAGCGCCCCTCTCCATACTCCTGCGCAAGCCGTGGCGATGTAAAGCTGAGGCGGGGGAAGTTGGCGGAGACCGGGAGGAGATGTGCAAGAGACTATCCGTGTGGTGGTCGTGGACGATCACCTGATCGTGCGCCAGGGTCTCCGCTTGATGCTCGAGGAGGCTGGCGATGACTTCGACCTGGTGGGGGAGGCCGCCGACGGGGCGACTGCCCTGCGTGTTGTCGCTGAGACGCAGCCTGATGTCATCTTGATGGATGTCCGCATGCCGGGGATGGATGGCATCGAAGCCCTTGGGCAGATACGTGAACGCTACCCGCAGGCGCGCGTGGTCGTGCTGACGACCTACAATGAAGAGGATCTGGTCGTGCGGGCGCTGCGAGCAGGCGCCTGTGGCTATCTGCTAAAGGACACTGACAGGGATACGCTCTTTCACGCCATTCGTGCGGCGATGCGGGGCGAGATGCTGCTCCAACCGGGCATCATGGAGCATGTGCTCGCACACACGACGCGCTCAACCCACCCGGCGCCGACCGGCAAAGAAGTTGGCGAGTTGACCGACCGTGAACGATCGGTGCTCGAAAGCGTGGCAAAGGGTCTGCGTAGTAAAGAGATAGCGATCCAGTTAGGCATCACGGAGAATACCGTGAAGGGACACCTGGCGACAATCTTTGCCAAGTTGGGAGTGGACTCGCGCGCCTCGGCGGTCGTGGAGGCGATGAAACGAGGGCTTCTACCACTGCATAAGAGTTCATAAGCGCCGGGGACCACTGCTATTGAGCCAAACAGCCCCACTTCAGCCGCGACGTTTGGCGCGATACCCTATAATGTTTGATGACATGTCGCGCCCCCACGCCCGTGGGACTCACCCGCGCGCCTGACCTCCACCCGCATCTCGCGGCCCACCCAAGGACCACACCGATGAGCTATGTGCCCAATACCACCGAGGAGCAGCGCGAGATGCTGCGCTCCATCAGCGCCAAGAGCATCGAGGACCTGCTGGCCCCGATTCCGAAAGCCGTGCGCCTCAAGCGCCCGCTGAACCTGCCCGCCGCAGAGCCAGAGCGCGACGTGCGCCGCACGCTGACGGCGCTGGCTGAGCAGAACGCCGACCTCGACCACTTCGTCTCATTCCTCGGCGCGGGCAGCTACGAGCATTACGTCCCCAGCGCCGTGCCGCATCTGGTGAAGCGCTCGGAGTTCTATACCTCTTACACGCCCTACCAGCCCGAGGTCAGCCAGGGCATGCTCCAGGCGACCTACGAGTTCCAGACGATGGTCTGCCAGATCACCGGTATGGATGTCGCCAACGCCTCGCTCTACGACGGCGCGACGGCGGTCGTCGAGGCGGCGCTGCTGGCGGTCGGCCCCAATGGGACCGGCGAGGTCCTCGTCTCGCGCGCGCTCGACCCGCAGTATCGCGCTACACTACAGACCTATGCCCACGCGCGCGGCTTCACCTTGCGCGAGGTCGAGTTAGAGGGCGGCGTGACCTCGCTGGGCGCGCTGGAGAAGGCGCTTGGTCCCGAAACCAGGGCCGTCGTCGTCCAGCATCCCAACTTCTTCGGCTCGCTGGAGGACGTGCGCGCCATCGAGCGCATCGTCCACGCCACCAGGGCGCTCTTCGTCGTCGCCATCACCGAGCCGGCCTCGCTCGGCGCGCTGGAGCCGCCCGGCGCCTATGGCGCAGACATCGTCGTCGCCGAGGGACAGTCGCTGGGCAACGCGCAGGGTTACGGCGGACCCGCACTCGGCCTCTTCGCCACGCGCGAGGAGTTCGTGCGCCGGCTGCCGGGGCGACTCGTCGGGCGGACTATCGACAATCGCGGCCAGGACGGCTACGTTCTGACGCTGCAAACGCGCGAACAGCACATCCGCCGTGAGCGCGCCACCTCGAATATCTGCACAAACCAGGCGCTGCTGGCCGTCGCCGCCAGCGTCTATCTGGCCACGCTCGGCAAGCAGGGCTTCGCGGAGCTGAGCGCGCAATGCCTGCGCCGGGCGCACTATGCGCAGCGCCGCATCTGCGCCATCCCAGGCTTCGCGCCGCTCTTCAACCAACCCTACTTCGACGAGTTCGTGGTGAAGACGCCGCTGCCGCCAGCGGAGATCAACACCGCTCTGCGCGATCTGGGCATCGTCGGCGGCTACGACCTGAGCCGAGACTATCCCGAATTGGGCGACGCGCTGCTGTTCTGCGTCACCGAGACGCGCACGCGCGAGGAGATCGAGACGCTGGCGGCGGCGCTGGAAGAGATTGTGGGTGGCGAGCATGAGTAGCGAGAAGCTGATCTTCGAGAAGGGGCATCCGGGGCGGCATACGTTTGTTCTCCCGGCGATGGATGTACGGGAGGAGCCGCTGGAAGCGCTGATTCCAGCAGAATACGTGCGCGCCGAGGCAGCGCCGCTGCCGGAGGTGAGCGAGATCGAGGTGGTGCGCCACTACACGCATCTCTCGCAGCGCAACTTCGGCGTGGATAGTGGCTTCTATCCGCTTGGCTCCTGCACGATGAAGTACAACTCCAAGATCAACGAGGACATGGCGGCGCTGCCAGGCTTCGCGCGGCTGCACCCGCTGCAGGATGAGAGCATGACGCAGGGCGCGATTCAGTTGCTCTTTGAGTTAGAGGGCTACCTCGCCGAGATCGCAGGCATGAAGCGTGTCACGCTCCAGCCGGCGGCGGGCGCGCACGGCGAGATTACCGGCCTGATGATTATCAAGGCGTACCATGAACAGCGCGGCGAGGGCCACCGTAATGTCGTGCTCATTCCCGACGGCGCGCACGGCACCAATCCTGCCAGCGCAACGCTCGCCAACTACACAACCGTCGAACTCAAGACGGACAAGCGCGGCGGCGTGGACCTCGCCTCTCTGGAAGAAGTGCTGAAAGCGCACAAGGGCCAGATCGCGGCGCTGATGATGACCAACCCCAACACGCTCGGCCTCTTCGACGAGAACATCGTCGAGATCGCAAAGCGCGTTCACGACGAGGGCGGCCAGCTCTACTACGACGGCGCCAACGCCAACGCCATCCTCGGCATCGCGCGCCCCGGCGACATGGGCTTCGACGTCGTGCATTTCAACCTGCACAAGACGTGCAGCACGCCACACGGCGGCGGCGGCCCCGGCGCCGGCCCTATCGGCGTCGCCGAGCATCTGGTTCCGTTCCTGCCTGGCCCGCTGCCCGCCTACAATGAGCGCGACGGCTACTCCTGGCGGGACGCCGGTCCGCTCTCGATTGGCCGTGTGCGCGCGTTCCACGGCAACTTCCTCATCCTCGTGCGCGCCTATACCTACATCCGCACCTATGGCCCCGACGGCCTCCGCCACGTCAGTGACTCGGCGGTGCTCAACGCCAACTACCTGATGCGCGCGCTGCAGGATGTCTACGATCTGCCCTTTGACCGGACCTGCATGCACGAGTTCGTACTCTCGGCCTCACGCCAGAAGAAGCTCGGCGTCCAGGCGCTCGACATCGCCAAGCGACTGCTCGACTTCGGCATGTACGCGCCGACAGTCTACTTCCCGCTGATCGTGCCGGAGGCGATGATGATCGAGCCGACCGAGACCGAGACGCGCGAGACGCTTGACGAGTTCATCGCCGTCATGCGCCGGATCGCGCGCGAGGCCGCCGAGGAGCCGGAGGTGATCCACGAGGCGCCGCATGACACGGTGGTGGGGCGTCTGGACCAGACACGTGCGGCGCGCCAGCCCGACCTCCGCTGGCGTCCCGGCGCTGACCACAATAAGACTACCCGCGAGCCTGCGACTGTCTCGTAGGTCGTCTGCAGAAACGTGGCTGGACGATAAACTTAGGGCTGCTCAGTCTGATCGCGGAGTGGCGAAATAGGGCAGCCCGATGTGTGTATCCGAAAGTTGCGACCTGTGGCTGCGGTCTGTGATTTAGAGCGTGATGTCGCTCCCAGGATCAAACCACACCTCTGTATTCGTGTTGAGATACTGATCATCGGTGGCGCGGATTGCCCATACCTTGCTACCATCCGAGAGCATTGAAAAACCCAGGCGTGTGGCCACGAGGCTTCCCTTGTGAAATTGTCCATCGAGGGCGACGAGATTCATCGAAACGGCTCTCGGCCCTTCTGTGAGTGTCGCGCTCACTTTCATGTTCTTGGGATTTGCCTCACCATAATGCGCGGCGACCTTGGCGCTAATCGTAGTGACGGTTCGCATGTTGGTATAGGGCTTCGTTGTGGAGGACGCGCCACAGGCATTGAGAAGCAGCAGGGCAGACATGAAGAGAAGATAGAGCGAGAGCGTTTTCATTGGCGGCGTCTCCTGGAGAAGAATTACAGGATACTCGATTCATCGTAGTGGAATCATTGTCATCAGTCAACTGGTCCAATCTTCCTGACCATGCCCTATGGGCTGAGAGGCGGGTAGACTCGAAAGCTATGCTTCTGAAGACCTGGCTCAGGCATTGCAGGAGTTAGAGGAGCGCACGGTAATTGTACATCTTCCAAACTCCAGGGTACAGAATGTGAGATCAGGAAACGCAGTTGCGCTGGTAGCAGACGCGAACCACTGTGATGAAGCGCACAATGCAGAGTTTCTCGCACTGAAGCCAGATTTGGCGGCGCGAGGACTCTCGGCGTCTCTTGTCGCCTGGGATGATCCAGCGGTGGACTGGTCGGCGTTTCGTCTCTGCGTGATTCGCGCGACCTGGGACTATCACCTGCGCCTGCAAGAGTTCCTCG
>DATAOM010000256.1:0-3314 GCA_036265775.1 Ktedonobacterales bacterium
CAGCCCGACGCCCAGCAGCCGGATGCCGTTACCCTGGGCGAGCGTTGGCGCGATCTCTGTACGCAGCAGGTCAATCGCGGTCATGGCGATCACCCCAGCGTCATCTGTCGGCGCTGAGAGGCCGCGCTGGCGCGTCATCAGCGTAAAATCCCACCACTTCACCTTCAGATGCACCGTCCGCCCGACGAGCCGCTTGCCACGCACGCGCCGAGCGACAATCTCAGCCTGCTCGCGGATGCGTTCGCTGGCGCGGTCCAGATCGGCGATGTCGCGCTCGTAGGTGTCTTCGTGCGAGACGCTCTTGGGCGGACCATGCTCCGGCTCCAGCGGGCGATCGTCCTGCGCGTTGGCGAGACGCCAGAGCCAGAGACCATGCTTGCCGAGCGCGCGCTGCATGAGTTGCGCGTCGGTCCGCTCGATGTCGCCCACTGTGCGCAGACCCATCTGTTCCAGCCGCGCGCGCGTATGTGGGCCGACGCCGTTGAGCTTGCTAACCGGTAACGGATCGAGGAAGGCGCGCTCGGCGGCGGGAGGGACGACCAGCAGTCCGTCGGGCTTGCAGGCGTCGCTGGCGAGCTTGGCGATGGATTTGCTGCGCGCGACCCCAACTGAGATCGTCAACCCCGTCTCGGCGCGTACCCGCGCTCGCAGGCCCGCTATGATGCGTTCGGCAGGCTCGGCGCCGTGTGTCGCGGGCGGTAGCTCGCCGTACGCCTCGTCCACCGAGACCTGCTCCATGACGTGAAAGTAGTCGTCGAGGATCGCCATCACCTGCTGCGAGAGGTCACGGTAGCGCTCGAAGCGTGGGCGCAAGAAGATCGCCTGGGGGCAGAGCCGCCGCGCCAGCGAGGCCGCCATTGCGCTATGCACGCCGTAGCGCCGCGCGATGTAGTTCGCCGTGCTGACGACGCCGCGCTTGTGCGGATCGCCGCCGACGACCACGGGTTTGCCGCGTAGCGAGGGATCGTCTAGCTCCTCGACCGCCGCGAAGAAGCAGTCCAGGTCGCAGTGCGCCACCCGCCGAATCACCAGCGCGCCAGTACGCATGCTCGCCACCTTTCGCCGCCGACTGCAACGTTTCCTGCCGTATTTGGCCGCATGATAGAACACATGATCTATAAAACGCAAGGACATAGTGCGATGAGTTGTCCGGATTTGTCCGTGAATGTCTGGAAATGTCCGTAGGGGTCGTTTGAGAGGAGTACCAAATAGCTCCGCCAAACGTAGTGGATTTGGTGGCCGATTTGAAAACGGCGTAGCGGTTGATGAGCGCGGCTCCAAGCGGCGTCCATGCTATAATGAGGCTGACTGCGGCGAGACCAGATCGGGTGTGAGAACTCCCTTCAGAACCACATCCGCAAAGCGATAGAGACTTCATAAGCAATGCATCGCTCCCGCGTGGAGCGTACAGAGAGATACAAGAGAGCAGCGCACGGCATGAGTTTCCTGACCAAAGTGCTTGGCGATCCCAATGAGCGCGACCTCAAGCGCATCCGCCCGCTCGTGGACCGTATCAACGGGCTTGAAGACGAGATACACGCGCTCTCCGACGATGACCTCAAAGGCATGACCGCCGAGTTCAAGCAGGAGTTGGAGAACGGCGCGACGCTTGATGACATTCTGCCCGACGCCTTCGCGGTCGTGCGCGAGGCCAGCCAACGCGCCATTGGCATGCGCCACTTCGACGTGCAGCTCATCGGCGGCGTCGTGCTGCACGACGGCAAGATCGCCGAGATGCGCACCGGCGAGGGCAAGACGCTCGTCGCCACCCTTCCCGCCTACCTCAACGCGCTCGAAGGCAAGGGCGTGCATGTCGTCACCGTCAACGACTACCTCGCCAACCGCGACCAGGAGTGGATGGGGCAGATCTACCGCTTTCTCGGCCTCTCCGTCGGCGCGATCCTGACGACGATGACGCCGCAGAGCCAGGAGCGGCGCGACTCATACGGCTCCGACATCACCTACGGCACCAACAACGAGTTTGGCTTCGACTATCTGCGCGACAACATGGTCCCCGATCTGGTCTATGCTGTGCAGCGCCCGCTGCACTACGCCATTGTGGACGAGGTGGACAATATCCTGATCGACGAGGCGCGCACCCCGCTCATCATCTCCGGTCAGGCCGAGGAATCAGTTGACCTCTACGTCAGGTTCGCTCGCGCCGTGCCGCGCCTCAAGCCCGAGACCGACTATACGGTGGACGAGAAGTCGCGTACCGTCGCCATCACCGAAGAGGGTATTGATAAGATCGAGCGCGTCCTCGGTATAGAGAACATCTACGACGATATGGAGCAGACGCGCCACCTGGAGAACGCGCTCAAGGCGCACGCTGTCTTCAAGCTGGACAAAGACTACATCGTGCGCGACGGCGAGGTGCTGATCGTCGACGAGTTCACCGGACGCGTGCTCGCCGGGCGGCGCTACAGCGAGGGCCTGCACCAGGCGCTGGAGGCCAAAGAGGGCGTGGCGATCCAGCGCGAGAACCGCACGCTGGCGACGATCACCTTCCAGAACTACTTCCGCCTCTACAAGAAGCTCGCCGGCATGACCGGCACCGCGCTCACCGAGGCCGAGGAGTTCAACAAGATCTACAAGCTCGACGTGATCGCCATCCCGCCCAACAAACCTGTCGCGCGCGCCGACAACACCGATCTGATCTACCGCTCTGAGGAGGGCAAGTTCAAGGCGGTCGTCGCGGAGATCAAAGAGCGGCACGAGGCGGGGCAGCCGGTGCTGGTCGGCACGACCTCCGTCGAAATCTCCGAGCATCTCTCCGACCTGCTCAATCTCCAGGGCATCCCGCACAACGTCCTCAACGCCAAGCAGCACGCGCGCGAGGCGCATGTCGTCATGCAGGCGGGACGCAGCGGCGCGGTGACCATCGCTACCAACATGGCCGGTCGCGGCACCGACATCAAGCTCGGCGGCGACCCGGCGGGCTACGTGGACGAGATTTTGCGCGACCGCGACATTGACCCGGAGTTCGCCACCGAGGAGGACCGGCAGGAGGCGCTGGAGGAGGCGCAACGCCTCTGTGACGAAGACCGGGAAAAAGTGGTCGCTGCCGGTGGCCTCTACATCCTGGGCACCGAGAAGCACGAGTCGCGCCGCATAGACAACCAGCTCCGTGGCCGCTCGGGCCGCCAGGGCGACCCCGGCGAGTCGCGCTTCTTCGTCTCGCTCGAAGACGAGCTGATGCGCCGCTTCGGCTCAGATAAAGTAGCTGGGATCATGGGCCGCATCGGCATGGACGACGACATGCCGCTGGAGAGCAAGATGGTCACAGGGATGCTGGAGCAGGCGCAGACGAAGGT
>DATAOM010000257.1:0-10286 GCA_036265775.1 Ktedonobacterales bacterium
GTCTCCGAACTGCCGGAGTCCGACCCCGCGCCCGGCTCCGTCAGCCCGAAGGACCAGAGCCGTTCGCCACGCGCCAGCGGCGGTAGATATGTCTGCTTCTGCTCCTCGCTGCCGAAAAGGTAGAACGGCGTCGAACCGAGCGAGGTATGCGCCTCCATCGTGATGCCGACCGAAGCGTCGCCGCGCCCGATCTCCTCCAGCGCGAGGCAGTAGGTCAGGTAGTCCGCCCCTGCGCCGCCGTATTCCTCTGGGAAGGGCAGGCCGAGTAGCCCTAGCTCCGCCATCTTGCGTACGATCTCGTAGGGAAACTCGCCGGTGCGGTCCATTTCCTCCGCGCGCGGCTTGATCTCTTCCTCGGCGAACTCCCGGCACAACTTCTGAACCATCTGCTGTTCGTCATTGAACGTGAAATCCACGATACGGCTCCTCATCGTCGAGCGCCCGCGTGGCAAGGCGTCATCATACGCCCCGTTAGCTGCTGCGCCTAATATCTGCTGGTATCTACGCGCGAAATTATACCATTCGCCGCCTACGCGGACCGATCTACTCCCTATCGCGCGCCATAGTCCTATACGGGACTGGGTACGCGCCAGGGAGCGTGCTATACTCCTGCATACACTTCTTATCACCATGGGCTTTCGCCCATTTCGACTGTGCTCCGGCTCTTGAGAGTCGAGAGCGCCATTTACTCATCCTCCTTCATTCACCACAGGCGGACGCACGATGAGTCAGCGCCCATCCGATGAGAACAGCGGCGCTGTGTCTGCTTCCGGCGGCGCCGTTCTGCTTGTCGACGCCACTCCCTCTGCGCCAACCCTGGCCGCCGTGTTGCGCCACGATGGCTACACCGTGCGCTGTGTCGCCTCGCCACAAGAGGCGCAAGACACGCTCAAGCGCGCGCAGTTCGACCTCGCACTCGTCGATATGCCTGAGGAGAGCGCAGCGGCGCGCGCGCTGCTGGCCCGTCTGCGCAATATGGACTCAGCCCCTATCTGTATCGTCCTGGGCCGCTACGCCAGCCTCGACACCGCGCTCGACGCCCTGCGCGCAGGAGCCTATGACTACCTCCTTGAGCCAATCGACATCGAGGAGCTGCGTCTGACGCTCAGGCACGCGCTGGAGCGCCGCCGCCTCCAGCAAGAGTTGGCCGCGCGTGTCAGCGAACTAGAAGCGGCGCATGCGCAACTCAGCGACTTCAACCGCCAGCTCAACCAGCGCATCGACGACGCGACCGCTGATCTCCAGGAGAAGGTAAGTGCGCTCGACGAGGCCAATCACAAACTCGAACAAGCGCACCAGCAGCATCAGGATTTCATCGCCATGGTCGCGCACGAGATGCGTGGTCCCCTTGGCCCGATCATGAACTTCGCCGCGCTCGCCAAGCGTCCCAGCGCCACCGCTGAAAAGCGCGCCGAGTATCTCGACCTCGTCATCGATCAGGCGCAACGCATGAGCCGGCTCGTGGATGACCTGCAGACGGCGACGCGCCTCAGCGCCGGGCGCTTCACCCTCAAGACGCAACCCACCGATCTGCGCGCCGACATCGAGAACCTGGTCACCCAGTTCGCCACATCCCACCGTGACCGTGAGTTCCGTTTCCAGGCAGGCGCGGGGCCGATCACGGCCACTGTGGACGGTGACCGCATCGCGCAGGCCGTGCGCAACCTCCTCGATAACGCCGTCAAGTACACCGTCGAGGGCAGCGCCATTGAGGTCGAGGTCCACGCGAGCGACGACGCGGTGACCATCGCCGTCGGCGACTATGGCGCCGGCATCCCCGAGGCGCAGATGGAGCGCATCTTCCAGGCCTATACACAGCTCAAGCGCAATGACGACGCATCGGGCAGCGGCCTCGGCCTCTATATCACGCGTGGCATCGTCGCGGCGCATGACGGGACGCTGAGCGTGCGCAACCGCGAGGGCGAGGCGCGTGTACGTGGAGCCATCTTCACCATCACCCTGCCACGCCATACCAGCGAAGACATGCCGCAAAATGAGGCGCCTGCATCAGCGCCAGATCAGCCCTCCGCCTGAGACTGCGCCTGCTCATAGAACAACTCGCCCAGCCGCGTCAGGCGAATGACGTACTCGTCGCCGGAGAACTCCATCTCTACCAACCCCTCCTCGCTCATCGCGCGCAGGTCGTCGGTGACCAGCGGGAAAGGCCGCGTCATACGCGCCAGATCGCTTTCTGGCAACGCGCGCCAGTCCAGCAGCGCTCGAATCACCGCGAGCTTGAGCGGGGTATCGTCGTCGATCGCGCGCATCGTCGCCCTCCGCCCTAGTTCGACGCTGGAGACCACGCGATGTTGCGCGCCCCCGCGATCAGCGTCGCCCCTTGCTGTCCTGCCGCATAGGCGACCAGGTTCGTCTGCGCCCGCGTGACGCCGTTCGCGTCTGTCTCTGTCTTCACAAGGTTGGTGACGACGACCGTCTGCCCGTCCGGCGACCACGCAGGCGGCGCGGTCCACCCCGCCGGACCGAGTTTGTCCGCAGCGTCCTGCGCGTAGAGCGATTCACCGGCGAGCGCTGCCTTGTCATCCTTTGAGAGCGCCAGTTGTGGATGCGCGCTCCATGGCTGTGTGGCTGCGCTGGGCAGCAGGCGATTGCCGCAATTTCCCATTGGGACATAGGAGCCGTAGGCTTGCCCCGAACAGAAGGAGGAGGTCACCTGCCCGGATTGTGTGTCTACGTTGTCGATGCGCTGTGCGACCATCTGCGACACTCCTGCGCTTGTTCTGCGCAGCCGCCACGCGCCCGCCACGTACTCGCCGTTGTTGTTCACGTAGACCTTGCCGAGCGAGCCGAGCAAAGAGCCGTCCCCGACCGGGAAGTGATCCGCCAGGGCGTTCCCGCTCATCTTGTTGAGCTGATCTTCCGTGCCAAGGAAGGTCTGGTAGACCGAGGCCGATCCTACGACGCCACGCGCGCCGGCGCCCTTCACGTCCATTCGCGTGTAATAGAGGTTTCCGCCCACGACCTGCAGGTCGCCAAAGGTCGTCAATGAGCCTGAGCCACTCTGACCGTTGCGGCTTGCGAGCGCCGTCCAGACGCGCGGGTTATTCAGCGTATAGAGCATGATCCCCTGGCCGCCGGAGTAGACCAGCATGCTCTCGCCCAGCCAGTCATAGGTATGCCCGTAGATGCTGCCAGTCCCGGCGCTATAGACCGCGCAATATTGCCCGTCGCCAGCGCAGGAGGTTGTGTCTACGTAGTAAATCGGCCCTGAACTGCTGGGCGGTGAGCCGGGCGTCGGCGCGAGGTCCTGCACCAGAGCGAACGCGATGTACTTGCCCTGCGGCGACCAGACGAGCGGACCCCAGGCGATGTACGCCGCGTTCGAGAGCGGTATGCGGGTGATCTGCTTCGCGTTCGCCTGCCCATCCTGCCGCAGCCAGATCTGATTGTCGTAGACGAAGGCGTAGGTTCCTCCCGGCCCGTTCGCCGCGATGGTAGGTGGATTACTGGGATGATCCAGCGTCGAGCCTGCCAGCCCCAGGCTGTAGTTGGAGCCGCCAGAGCTATCTGGTCCGACGCCACAGGCCGCCAGCAGGCTTGCCAGAGCGAGGAGCGCTACGACCAGCAGCGCTCGTGGTAACAGGCGCGCGTACCGTCCTTGCCCGCGACCAGTCATGCCAAACTCCTCGCCACCCGCCAGGCGCGCGTCCCTCGCTGCGCCAACTGCATACCCGACACAGAGTACGCCACCCGTCCGTATTGGGCAAGCCCTCTAGGAAGCGCGCAGGCATTGCGCCAGCAGGCGAGTGCGCGACATAATCTCTCATACATCGTCCTGGGTATCGCTCACAAGGTACGTTCACAGGGCCAGCGCCATATCAGGAGGCTGCAATGGATCTCGGAAGATTGTTTGGGCGTGGTGAGACGGCGGAGGTGGAGAAGCGTTCTGATGGGCGCGACCGTCTGCCCCCTGGCCAGTATCACACCAAAAAGTGGCCGGTGCTGAGCTACGAGAGCACGCCGAAGTTCGACGCGGAGAAGTATCGCTTCAAAGTCTCAGGCGCCGTCGCTGAGCCGCTGGAGTTGACCTGGGCGGAACTGCAGGCGCTGCCGCGGACGCAACTTACCGCCGATTTCCATTGCGTCACCACCTGGAGCCGTTACGACAACACCTGGGAAGGCGTGCATATCCGCGAGATCCTGCAGCGTGTCAAGCCGCTCGACACTGCGAAGTTCGTGCTGGAGCATTCCTGGACTGGCTATACGACCAACATCCCACTTGCAGCGCTCGACGACGATGACGTCATCATTGCCTTCAACCACGACGGCGAGTCAATCGCTCCAGAGCATGGCGGCCCAGTGCGGCTGATCGTCCCCAAACTCTACGCCTACAAGAGCGCCAAGTGGCTCAGCGGACTGGAGTTCCTCGCCGCCGACAAGCCCGGCTTCTGGGAGATTCGTGGCTATAGCAATAGCGCCGATCCCTGGAAGGAAGAGCGCTACTGGTAACCCGTAAGCGGAAATGAAAAGGGCCGGTCAGGGAAACCCTGCCGGCCCGCTCTTCACAGTACACATGGCTAGCTCGCCCGCCGCATGCGCTGATACTCTCCGCTGAGCTGCGAGATTAGCTCGCGCGCCTGCGCCAGCGTCAAACCCGGCTCTGGCTCCGGCTTGCCCAGCGCCTCGCACAGCTTCGAAATGCTGCGCAACTGCTGCTCCGTCGCCAATGGCTCGCTGGTCGGCGCATTGGTCGGCGCAGTGCGCTGCGCTGGCACGGAGGCAGCGGCGGCCGGGACAGGACGTGCGGCTGGCTCGGTTGTACTGCGCGTACCCGTTCGCTTCCGCTCGACCGGAGCGTCCACTACGCGCTCGCCCTCATCCATCTCCGGCGCGAATGCCGTGCCATAGCCAAGCGCCAGCAGCGCGCGGCCGAGCGACTTCGTGCTGGCCTTCTCGGCGAAATCGCCAAAGTCCTTCGCCGACTCCGAGCCATACATCGTGGACTCGTTGCCCAGCACATCACGCACATAGGTCTTGAAGTGCGCGAACCCCGCCTCGCGATCCAACTCGACCAACTCTGTCTGGATCACGTATGGCACCCGCGCCAGACCGCCGCTGATGAACGCGCGCTGGTCGCGGATGAACCACAGCAGCCGGTTCTGCACGTTGAGGTAGTCGCGCCCCTTGAGCTGCATCAGGTGGTTATTGGGATCGTAGTCCGCCGCGATATGCCAATTGGCAGGGAACTCCCGTTTGGCTCCCTGCGCCGTCGAATTCTCCGCCATCACTCTCTCCTTTGGTTGATGTGGGGCTGCGACTGGCAGCGCCCGCTCTCCACCATTCTTTCTTGACATAGCGCTGACGGAAATTGCTGCGAACTTTTGTTCTAGTATATCATGATTCTCAGACCTCTCACCGTCTGCACTCCATCTGACCTACGCCGTATCGCACATAAAGCGGAATGGTCTGTAGTCCGGCACAGGCGCGTGGCGCTCAGTGCGCGCGGCTCGTTCTAGCGAGATGAAGTGGTATACAGGGCCGTGACTGGCGCCGTACAATACAACACGATACAGCGACGCCATGACCGGCGATCTCCCCCACCACTACAAACTAGCAAGACAAGCAATGGCCCCTCGCGCGACGAGGCGCACGAACTCGATGACCAGAGGAGCGCGTCCATGCCCACCAAGATCACGATGCCGCAGCTTGGCGAGTCGGTGAACGAAGGCACGATCGGCCAGTGGCTGAAGCAGGAAGGCGAGACCGTCAAGAAGGATGAGGCGCTCGTCGAGATCATCACCGATAAAGTCACTGCCGAGCTACCCTCGCCAGCCTCCGGCGTGCTGGTCAAGATTCTCGTGCAGGCCGACGAGACCGTGAAGGTTGGCGCCGAGATCGCCGAGATCGAGGAGGCCGGAGCCGCGACTACTCCCTCAGTTACCCCAACCACACAGGCCAATTCACAAACGGCGCCACAGTCTAGCGCATCGTCCGCGTCGTCCATGAATGGCGGGACGAACGGCGGAGCCTCCACTGGTGGGATGAGTTCCGGCCCCAACGGCGCCACCGCGACGGCGACGCTCACTGCCCCAGCGCAAGAGGGACAGGCGCGCATGGAGCGCGTCTCACCGCTCGCGCGCCGTCTGGCCCAGGAGCATCATCTCGACCTCAACGCGATTCGCGGCACCGGCGAGGCCGGGCGTATCCGCAAGGAGGACATCGAGGCGTACCTTCAACAGCAATCACAGACCGCGACCGCCACGCTGCCGCCTGCGCCGGTTCCTGTCCAGACGCCGCCTCCACAACCTACGCAGTCAGCCCCCACAATGGCCGCCACGCAGGCTTCAACTCCAAGCGCGCCACCTGCCGCGCCGCCTGCGCCACCTGCCGCGCCGCCCGTTCAGGTCAGCGGTGAGGACCAGATCATCACGCCGACGCCGGCTCGCCGCGCCATCGCCGAGCACATGGTCCGCAGCAAACAGACCTCGCCGCACGCCTGGACTGCCATCGAGGTGGACATGACCAACGTCGCGCGCTGGCTCGATTCATATAAGGACGAGTTCAAGCGGCGCGAGGGCTTCGGCGTCTCGTTCCAGACCAGCGTCATCAAGGCGGCGGCCGAAGCGCTCAAGGATCATCCGTACCTCAACGCCTCCTGGACCGACGACGGCAAGATCGCGCTGCGCAGGCAGGTCAACATCGGCGTCTCCATCGCGCTGGAGAATAACCTGATCGTCCCAGTGATCCGCAACGCCGACACGCTCAACCTCGCCGGGATCGCCCGCGCCGTCAACGACCTGGTAACGCGCGCCCGCGCCAACCGCCTGATGCCCGTCGACCTGCAGGGCGCGACCTTCACGGTCAACAACCCTGGCGTCTTCGGCACGGTGCTCTCGGCGGCGATCATCAATCAGCCGAACGCGGCGATCCTGACGATGGATACCGTCGTCAAGCGCGCGGTCGTCATCAACGACGGCATCGCCATTCGCAGCATGATGTTCCTCTCGCTCTCCTTCGACCATCGTGTGCTGGACGGCTTGCAGGCGGCGCGCTTCCTCGCCGCGCTCAAGCAGCGGCTCGAGACCTGGTCGCCCGATACCAGCGCCTATTAGGTTATTTGATCCGCATGGGCGCCATTTGTCGCGCCCTTCTGGATCGCCGGGCAAAGAAAAAGCCCGCCGGGAATGAGATATCCGGCGGGCTTGGCGTCGGGCCACTATTGATACCGTCGTTGCGACGGGGCGCGCCTCATTGAACGCCTGGGCTGGAAAATACCCGAATAATGGCTGGGCTACTTGGATGGGGAGACGGTCTCCTCCGCCTCTTCGGCTGCGGTCCCGACGACCGCGCGCAAGACATCGTAATCGCGGACGGCTAGGCCCTCCTGGAACCACTCGTAGGTCTTGCGGAATGGGAGCGGGAAGTCGGGATGTCGGGCCTCGACGTAGTAGCCGGCGCCTGTGCGTCCCAGGTGTACCTCCGCTCCGGTGTGTGGGTTTAGATAACTGAGTGACATGTCTCTCTTCTTGCCTCGAACGACTCTGTTAGTACGTGCGAGGGGCGATGTATAACAGCACGGCGCCCATCACCATCGGCTATTGTACCGCACATGCGCGAATTGTCCAGATTCGGTACTTCTGTGCGGTCCACTAGTAATACGAAGCGGAGTGGCATTGGGTAATGGCGGTGGCAGGGTTGTGCAATAGTGGGGTGCCCGTACCCAAGTGGCCAGGAAAACGAGCATGCATGCAACTGCCTCGTGTTCGCCGGGTCAGGCGACGATGGCGCCTCGCCAGTGACTTGGCGAGCTCCCTTGTAAAGAACAGGAGCCTGCCAGCGTATAGAGAGTGAACCATCCGAGCGAGCAATAGCAGAGCGTCGATAGCTGTAGGGAGGTAGCTCATGTCATTTCGTGTCGCGCCCGCTCGTCGCACGCCACGCAGCCGCCTCCAGATTCTATCGAGGCGGAGATTTCCCTCCGCTGTGCTCCTGCTCATCGTCCTCGCGGTCGCCAGTTGCAGCGCGCCAGCAGGCTCCTCTCCGTCCCCATCCTCACCCCTGCCGTTTCGTCCGATGGTCTCCATTGCCCAGGCCTGGGGACCCAACGCGGCAACCGCGACGTTCTCGACGCAGTTAGACGCGACGCGCTACATGCCGAATTTTGGCCTGGCGCCTGACGGCCGCAGCCTCGATGGCTACGTGCTCACGCAGGTTCCACCCGCCCGCATCGCTACGACTCCGGCAGAGGCAGGTGTGCTCGACATCGCCTCCCACCACTTCACCCCCATCGGCGTCGCCAGCCTCCCCAAGTGTCCTGGAACAGCCTGCCAGGACACGGGAAGTGGCCCCATATTCCTCAACTGCTGTCAAACTGACGGGCGCTACCTCATTGCGCAGAGCACAGGCTATCCTGGTCCGGATTGCGGCGGCTGTCTGTACGCCTATGACCAACAGACCGGCAGACTCAACGAAATCATCCCCGCCAAGCAGTATCAGGGTGTTTCCATATCTTTGATCGACCGCGGGGTGCTCGTCGCGCGCACAGGTCTCGGCCTCGTGCTCGTTGACCTCGCTACACGCGCCATCAAACGGCTGAGCGGCACGACCAGCGACACAGACCTTGACGCGTTCTCGTGGCCCTATGTGGTCTACGGCGCGCCAGACGGAGACCAGCACACTACCACGACCAGCACGCCGCTGCAGGTCTACAATGTTGCCACTGGCGCGACCACCGCTCTGCCACAGGTCATAGGGAATATCCTCTCGCTCATTGGCGCCACCCTGTACTCTGTGGACACGCCTGCCAACCCTGACGGCGCATCTGCAGGCCCTGCCACCCTCAATGCGCTGGATATCCTTGCGACGGCAGGCGCCCAGCCCCGCATACTAGCCACCCTGCCTGCTGTCCAGGGCGCCAGCGTGCCACAGTCTCTCGGCGTCGCGGGCGACGCCCTCTTCTACACGGTCAGAGTCAGACCTGTCTCCCAGGGTGGCTGCCAGCCGGGAAGAGGACATGTGTGCCCGACGCCAACACCAGCGCCCCCTCCGGTGACGACGCTCTACGAGATTGATTACCCCCTCTCCAGTTCACCCACTGTCCACGCTGTCGCCGCATACGCCGCCGACCTCGGCGACGTCGTGCTGGCGAATGCGCGCCTGGTGGTCCTCGGTGGCGCCGTGTGGGACCGCGCTGAGGGACGCTTCGTCGCGCTTGGAACTCTCCCCGTTCCTGGCAGTGGCGCTCCTCCCACGTTGCAACAGGCGACAGGCGACTTCCTGATGGTCGCGCGCTCCCTCACGCAGGACTGGCAATCGCCGTTCCAGGTCAGCATCTATGACGCCGCACGCCTGCCGGTCCTCGCCAATTGACTGTCATCCGGGTTGGCGCCAAGCGCTAAGACTGGATACACCCTGGTTGGCCCGGAAACGTTCTTCTGACGAGCGCCACTCCGTCCTCATGCTCATCTGGCGCATGCCAGCGAAACGACGATATGAAGCTCAGCCGGAGCCGTGGAGGAGCGCCACCACGGCCGCAGGGCAAGGCAGGGCGAGGCGGGATAAGCCGGAGGAGAGCCAGATGCTCCTTTCAGCCACACTGGCGCCTCGTGGCGCGCGCCACGAGCCTAGCGCGTCACCCAGTACTCGCCAGACAGATCCTGGTCAAAAAACTAACGGCATTCGTTTTCCAGGCCGATTTAGACCTCCAATAACTAATGGAGTTAGTTTGTGATGAGGATCGTCACAAATCGTGAACGCATCACCAGGACAAATAAGCAGCAAGGTTGGTGGCTGGATCACCTGGTTTCAGTGATTGGCGCATCGAGGAAAGGCGTGATGAGCGCGCCAAGCAGGTCGCTATGAGCCAGCATGCTAAATTCCGTCGCGCCAGGCAGTACAGCGAGTTGGGCATTCGCGAGCTTTCCCATCGCGCCTTGCGCTGTGCCTCCACCGAGCAGTTGAAACATCGCGACCGCATGCTCTGGGCGCACGGTGTCTGCGTCTCCCACCACGATCAGCGTCGGCGCCTGGATCGCGGCAACCTGCGCCGACCAGTCATATTCCTCGGCAAGGGATTGCTTGACCTTGGCGATCAGCCGTGGCCAGTCCTCGGGTCTGGGCGCTATTTGGAGATAGGCGTCGCGCATTGGGGACAACATGGGGGCGTCCGCGTGAAATGACGCTTCCAGCGCGTGGATCTCAGGATAGATTCCATCGCTCTTGCATGGCGCTGAGACGACCACCAGCCTGCGTACGACATCGGGATGGCGGATCGCGGTCTGCAACGCGGCGCCGCCTCCCATCGAGAAGCCGAAGACATCCGCTCGGTC
>DATAOM010000258.1:0-4644 GCA_036265775.1 Ktedonobacterales bacterium
AGAGCGACAGCTCACATGGCATCGGCTTTGTCAACGCCGCCGAACGCGCCGAGGAGCGCTCAAAGCAGACGCTCAAGGAGGTTAGCGAGTATTTCCGCCCGGAGTTCATCAACCGGCTAGATAAGATCGTCGTCTTCCAGCCACTGGGTCTCGACGAGATGCGGCGCATCGCGCGGCGCGAACTGGGGCGCGCGCTGGTGCGCGAGGGCGTGCTGCGGCGCAACATCCTGATCGACTTCCGCGACGACGTGCTGGACGTGTTGCTGCAGGAGGGGTTCAGTCCCGCGTTTGGCGCGCGACCATTGCAGCGCGCGATCCGCGACCTGGTGATCCTGCCGCTGGCGCGCACCATCGCCGAGCAGCCCGCGCTGGGCGAGCAGTTGCTGGAGCTTGGCGTGCGCGATGGCGTCATCGTCGCCGAGCCGATCGCGCTGACGACGCCCGCCGCGGCGGTCGAGCCGGACAGCGCGCCGCTTGAGAAGCTGACCATCACCGAGGGCGAGAGCGGCCGCACCCGCACAATGGATATTCGCGAGCTGCAGAAGCTGGTGGAGGGGCTGCGCGCGCGTGTCGAAACGCACATCAACAGCGAGCGCTACGAGACGTTGCGCGAGACGGCGCAGGCGCTATTGGAGGAGATGGGGCGGCCCAGCTTCTGGGACGACACCGAGCGTTCCCGGCAGGTGATGTCGGAGGCGCATCACGTGGACCGCATCACCAAGCGCTTCACCGACCTGCGCGAGCGCATTGACGGCATGCTGGAGGCGGCGAAGATGATCCGCCGCAACAACGACAGCGCGGGCCTGGCGCGGCTGGCGACGAGCTACGAGCAGGTGGATGGCGAGCTGACGCTGGCTGAGATGGAGCTGTTGGCGGGAGCCGCCGACGCGAGCGTGGCGCAGGACGTGTTTCTGTGCATTACGCCGCTGCCCTCGCCGCGCGGCGCGAAGCCCGACGAACATGACGGCTGGCCCGACCAGTTGCGCGACATGTACCTGGCCTGGGCGACGCGCAAGGGCTATGACGCCGAGGCGATCAACGACGGCGGCAATCCGGTGATCGCGCTGCGCGGACCGAGCCTGGCGCGGATGCTGCGTGGCGAGGAGGGCGTGCATAAGCTCCAGCGCGAGGAGGCGCAGGCCGAGCCGAAGAAGAATGGGCATCCCGGCACGCGGGTCTACCTTGCGCGCGTCGAGATCCTGCCCGCGCGCGACACAGCGACAGGGAGCGAGGGCGGCTTCACGCTGCGCCAGATCGAGGAGCGTCGTGCCAGCAAGGGTCAGGATGGGCGGCACATCCAGATCGTCGAGGCGACCGACGAGGCGCATAGCGTCAACATCCGCGTGCGCGGCGAGGACGCGGAGCGGCTGGCGCTGGCGTTGCTGCGCGCGCTCACCGCCAGGGAGCCGGCGACGACGGCCACCGCCGACGACATCGTACGCGTCTACAACCAGGGGCGGACGCAGTTTGTCCGCGACCGCCGCACCAACGAGCGCGACGGACAGATCGCGCGGGTCTTCGCCGGCGCGCTGGATCGCTTCCTGCTGGCGTTCTTGCGCAGCTCCAGGTAGCCACGCCTGTCAGCGATGAATCTGCGCTCCATGGCGTCCAATGGATGCTCCGCCGTAAATCTCCGTGCTGTCGCTCGTCCTGTCAAAGCAAAGTTCGCTCAAATCAGGCGCAGGCGAGAGCGTGGAGGAGTCCAATGCGCATTACAGAACGCTGTGAGCTTTGTAACAGCTATGCGCGGCTTCTGTCTTTGCTACTTGCCGGCGCGTTGGCGATGGCGCTGCTGGCGAGTTGTGATCTGCCGTTTATGGGAGACCAGCATAGTCGTGCGACTCCCACGCCAAACATACCGCCGCCACTGACTATCGACTTGACCCCACTGACTTCGTGTGAAGCGAATGACGTGTGCGATGTCCCCTATCATTCCTGCTCTATGGATGCACATTGGTCTCCAGATGGAGCGCATGTCGCTATCCAGAATAACTGCCTTTTAGGTGGCGGAAGATATACCAGGAACGGTCTCCTCCTCGTCAATGCGTTGACAGGCGCCCGCTCTGAACGAATCTCGCTCGATGACATGATCATTCAAGAGGCGAAGATTCCGACGAAATGTACAGTTCCCTCTGGATACCAGTTTGAGCAAACCCCAACTGTCTCTATTCGGCAGGCCATCTGGACGCCTGATAGCCAACAATTAGTGATTCCGTTCGGGTATTGGAATTACACGCCTTTGGAACAAAAGGGAGATTGTCGGCGCGAGAGCGCAGGAGTGCTGATTCTCGACGCTTCAGGCAAAATGGTCAAATTTCTGCTGCGCGAGAACGCATCCGCCTATGGGTCTTTGCGCTGGGACTTGCAGACAGGTGAGGTCGTCGAGCTGAACGGCTTTCCGCATGCCCTCACCTACCAGTGGAGCAGCGAAGGCGAACTGACTCCCAGCGGCGCACTCTCGACGGCCACTCCAGCGCCTACCGTCTCCCCTGGAGCCATTGGCAACCCTGCTGGCGGCAGCATGATCAGCGTCTGGCAGCCAGGAAGAATCGTATTGACCAAGCCGCCTCGCCACATGTCGACCGGTTATGGGGCGTACGCCTTGTCTACCAAGTTCTCCGCGCTCTCACCCGACGGACGCTTCCTCGTCCCAGATCTTGACCTGTATGGTCGTTTTGTGCTGGTTGGGCGACCAGAATTAACCGCGGCTGACGTCGATGAACTCCTTGGACCCGATGTTTTCGTGCTTCCCGTGCGCGACGCCGCCCTTCAGCAGGCGCTGCTCGATACTCCCATGAGCGTCAATAGCGCGCAGGGCAGTCGCTACTCCAGAGCATTCATCGCCTGGCGTCCTGATGGGCGTCTCCTGGCGATGTCCGCGCCATACTGCTATACCGAGTGCGCGCATGGCTCCGTTTCAGTCATACAAACGCCAGCAGCGGGCAATGATCCCGCTGGCGAATATGCGCAGCGATTCGTTCGCCTTTATCAGAGTGATTCTGGACGGGTGGCGCTTGACCTGACGCCTCCGAACGGTGAGGCCGATGGCTCGTTGAGTTGGGCGCCCGATGGGAAGCGACTCCTGCTGCTACGCACATCGGACGCGATTGTCTGGAATGTGGATGCGCTGCATTGAGGACAAGCCTTCGCGTCACCGCTGTGTCATGAGTGAGCCGGCGGTGGCGCCAGCAATCTGTGTGAGACGGCTCCCTGAAAATTCCTCGCTCTTCGCTCGTCCAATGAGACAAGTTAAGGCGAGCGTCTATATCTCCTTCTAGACTGCCAGACGTGTGCGGAGGGTAGCTATGAGCATCCGGCGGCGTCGCGTGGTTTCTCATGGTGGCCTGAGCCGCCTCTCGGTTCTCCTTGCAAGCGCGCTGCTGATGATGCTCCTCGCCGGCTGCGATCTGCCTTTGCTGGGGCAGATCATGGGTACCAAGCCGTCCACTCCCGCGCCACCGCCAAAGCCGGTCACGCTCGATTTGAGCAGCATCGCTACCTGTACACAACCTGGCACATGTCAATCTTGCCTCATGGATGCGCAGTGGTCTCCCGATGGCGCCCGGTTCGCCATCCTGAAGTCGTGCTACCTCGGAAGAGGAACGGACCCGAATAATGCTGTCCTCTTATTCAATGCGCATACCCATAGCCTTGTTGCGCAGGTGACACTGCAAAAGACTATCGTCGAGGAAGGGAAGCTCCCTTCGGTATGCGCCGAAGGAAATGGCGTGAACATTCAACAGACGGTCAACATTGATGCGCGAGAAGTCGTGTGGACTGCGGATAGCCAACGGCTGGCCATTCCATTTGAGTATTGGAACTATCAGCCGGAAGAGATGCCTGGATACTGCGCCCATGGTGGTCCAGGCGTGTTACTCCTCAACGCCTCTGGCCAGCTTGATCGGCTTCTGCTGCGAAAAGATTACCATTCGGAGACGTTCACGGGCTGGGATCTGCAGACGGGCGAGCCGGTGGAATCAGACAGCCTTCCAGCAGCTCTTTCCTATCGTTGGGGCGCCGATGGCAAGCTCACGCCTGTTGATACTCTCTCGACGACGGGCGCGCCTCCCGCCACATCATTCTCACACAATCCAATAGGGAACCCCATGGGAGGCGCGACCTTCAGCATATGGCAATCGGGTAGTATCTTGCTGCAGGAGCCGACTGACCAACCCAGCACGCAGCCGCCAGGAGCCTATGACGCCTATACATTTCAAAGCTCGTTTGCCGCCATTTCGCCCAACGGGCGTTATCTCACATGGAGCGGCGCATTCGGGTGGATGGAACCGAAAGGCCGCGAGCAACCGTCCGCGCATGATCTGGATACTTTCGGCCTTACTGACCTTCCCCGGCTTCCAATACGGGACGCCGCTCTCCAAAAGGCGCTCTTGCACCTTCCCCAGAACGGTAGCGCGGGTGTCGCGTGGCGCCCAGACGGTCAAATGCTCGTGATGACCGTTCCGAACTGTCATGGCATCTGCGGGCCACGAGAATTCGGGGAGAAGTCTCTACGGATCTTGCGGAGTGATACAGGGCAGATTGCGCTCGAACTGACGCCACCCCAGGGAGACGCCGCAGGAAAACTGCGCTGGTCCGCCGACGGGAAATACTTGCTGCTGGTTCACGAACGGGATGCGATCATTT
>DATAOM010000259.1:0-25737 GCA_036265775.1 Ktedonobacterales bacterium
CGAGCCAGATCGTGCAGCGCGACCGCCATGCGCACTTCAGCGCGGCGCTGGCGCTCATCGGGTCGTCGCTGGAGAAGATGGCGCAGGAGATCCGCCACCTGCAACGCACGGAGGTCGGCGAGGCGTTCGAGCCGTTTGGCGCGGGGCAGCAGGGATCGTCGGCGATGCCGCACAAGCGCAACCCCGAGAAGTGTGAGCGCATCTGCGGGCTGGCGCGTATTCTACGCGGCTTCAGCGTCGCGGCGATGGAGAACGTGGCGCTGTGGCACGAGCGCGACATCAGCCACTCCTCCGCCGAGCGCATCACGCTGCCAGATGGCAGCGCGCTGCTGCACTACATGCTCTGGCTCTTTAGCGACGTCATGGCGCATCTCGACGTGGACGAGGAGCGCATGCGCGCCAATCTGGACCTCACGCGTGGCCTGATTTACTCGTCGCGCATCCTGCTGGCGCTGGTCGAGCGCGGCATGGACCGCCAGACGGCGTACAAACTCGTGCAGGCGAGCGCGCAGAAGGTCTGGCGCAACGAGGACGAGGGTGCGGGGCTGCTGGCGATGCTAAAGGCTGAGCCTGCGGTGATGGCGGTCATCTCGGCTGACGATCTGGATGCGCTGGCCGATCCGCGCGCTTATCTGACCTATATCGACACGGCGTATCAGCGGCTGGGACTCGACTGACCCGAGTGACCGAGTGGCAAATAGAGGCGTTCCACATGAGAATGGGCTGTGAGTGGAATGTCCGCGCTGTGGGGCGGCCGCCCAATGTCTCACCAGGCGCGAGCGCCGATTTCAAGCGGCCCCACGTCGTGTGATGCGTTTGACACAATTTCGCCAGCCATGGTACATTATGCTTTGGCGTGCGCGAAAGAACGTGTACGTCTCCCCTCCACAGAACGATACCACTTGCACTCCTGAGAGGACCGCCGAGTGCCTGACTATATGCCGATTCTCATCCTGATGGGGCTGGCGTTTGCCTTCGCCGTCGTCGTCATCCTGGTGACCTTCGTGCTTGGCCCCAAGCATCCGACGCCGGAGAAACTGGCGCCCTACGAGTGCGGCATCCAGGAAATCGAGACGACGCAGCGGCGCTTCCCTGTCAAATATCTGGTGACGGGCATGCTCTTCATCATCTTCGACATCGAGGCGGCTTCGATCATCCCGCTGACGGTTCTGATGCGCCAGTTAAAAATGCTCGGCTTCGTCGAGATGGCGATCTTCGCGGCGGTTCTCATCATCCCCTTCATCTATGTCTGGCGTAAAGGCGCGTTCACATGGGAATAGATCGTCCAAGCGAGGCACAGGCGCAGCCGGTGGCAGGTGGGCCAGAGCGCACAAATCCCTGGGCGCCGGTGCAGTTTTATACCAACACGCAGACGCAGCGCGGCCCACGCATGACCGATCTGCCGACTGGCGGCAATATCCTGTTGACTCAGGTGAACAAGCTGATCGACTGGGGGCGCAGCTCCAGCCTCTGGCCGGCGACGTTCGGCCTGGCGTGCTGCGCCATCGAGATGATGTCGGCGAGCGCGTCGCGCTGGGATATCTCGCGTTTCGGCGCCGAAGTCTTCCGCGCCAGCCCACGCCAGGCGGACCTCATGATTGTGGCTGGGCGGCTCTCGGTGAAGATGGCGCCGGTGCTACGGCAAATCTACGATCAGATGCCTGACCCCAAATGGGTGCTCTCGATGGGCGCCTGCGCGTCCTGTGGCGGCGTCTTCAACAATTACGCGATCATCCAGGGCGTTGACAAGATCGTGCCGGTGGATGTCTTCGTGCCGGGCTGCCCGCCGACGCCGGATATGCTGCTGCATGGCATCAACCTCCTGCAGGAGAAGATCCGCAAGCACATCCCCAATCCGCCTGATCCGCTGGCGCTGACCGGCATGAAATACCTGGGCAGCGAGGATTAGCGCATGGCCGACGAGCAGGATCAGACGGCAGAGCAAGCGCCGGTGGAGTCGCCGACGGTGGCGTTTCTCCGCAAGCAGTTGCCCGACGCCATCATAGATGTGTCCGAGCGGCTGGGTGAGACGACGATCATCGTGCGCCCCGACGCCATCGTCGAAGTCTGTCAGGCGCTGCGCGACGATCCGGCGCTTCAGTACAACTTCCTCTCGACGATCACCGCCGTGGACTGGCTGGAGCGCGAGCCGCGCTTTGATGTGGTTTACCACCTCATGTCGCTGCCAACCGGCGCGGTCGTACGGCTCAAGATTCAGGTGGGCGACGACGAGCTGCCAGAGCCAGAGGCGCCATCGGTGACGAGCGTCTGGCCGGCGGCGAACTGGTACGAGCGCGAGGTCTACGATCTCTTCGGCATTCGCTTTGCCGGGCATCCTGACCTGCGCCGCATCGAGATGCCGGACGACTGGGTGGGGCATCCGCTGCGCAAGGACTACCCGCTGACCGGCATCCAGTTGCCGGAACCGCACTGGGGCGGGCAGGTCCCCTTCGCCGACCCGCTGCCATCCGACATCGGACAGCAGACGCTGCGCGAACAGGGACGCGTCGGCGATGTTTCGAGCGGAACGAAGCCTGATGCGGCGGATGCGCTGGAATAGGTGGAGCAGATGCGGCAGGTAGAAGAAGAGCCACGCGCGCTCCAACTCGACCAGAGCGAAGCGCTCGACGGCGGGCTGCGACGCGACACCATGACGATCAACATGGGGCCACAGCATCCCTCCACTCACGGCGTGCTGCGTCTTGTGCTGACGTTAGATGGCGAGACGATCCTCAAGGCGCGCCCCGAAATCGGCTACCTGCACACCGGCATCGAGAAGACCGCTGAATCGAAGAGCTACCTCAAGGCCTTGGTGCTGACTGACCGCATGGACTATCTCGCGCCGCTGTGTAACAACCTCGGCTATTCGCTGGCGGTGGAGAAGCTGCTTGGCGTCGAGGCGCCACCCAAGGCGCAGTACGCGCGCGTGGTGCTGGCGGAGTTACAGCGCATCGCCAGCCACCTCGTCTGGCTGGGGTCGAGCGCGCTGGATCTGGGCGCGCAGAGCGTCTTCCTCTACTGCTTCCGCGAGCGCGAGCTGATCCTCGACATCTTCGAGCTGTGTTCCGGCGTACGCATGATGACGAGCTATATCATGCCGGGCGGCTTGCAGGCCGACCTACCGCCCACCTTCGACGAGAAGGTACGTGCCTTCCTTGACATCTTCCCCAAGCGGCTGCGTGAGTACCACGATCTGCTGACCAACAACCAGCTCTGGATTGATCGCACGAAGGGTGTTTCTGTGCTGACCGCCGAGCAGGCCATCATGTTCGGCTGCACCGGGGCGACGCTGCGCGGCAGCGGCGTCGCCTACGACGTGCGCAAGGCCTATCCCTACAGCGGCTACGAGCGCTTTGCATTCGACGTGCCGGTAGGGAGCAACGGGGACGTCTATGATCGCTACCTCGTGCGCATGCTGGAGATGGATCAGAGCATCCGCATCATCCAGCAGGCGCTGGACGGCATGCCGGAGGGACGCTGGCAGGTGGACGATCCCAAAGTTGCGCCGCCGCACAAGTACGAGATCTCGTCCAACATGGAGTCGCTGATTCACCACTTCAAGCTCTACACGGAAGGGTATCGCGTGCCAGCGGGCGAGGTCTACCTACGCACGGAGTCGCCGAAGGGCGAGCTTGGCTTCTACATCGCCAGCGATGGCGGCGCGAAACCGTACCGCATGCACGTGCGCGCGCCGTCCTTCGCCAACCTGCAGGCGCTGCCGCTCATGATCGAGGGGCAGTTGCTCGCCGATGTAGTGGCTGCGATTGGCAGCATCGACATCGTGCTCGGAGAGGTGGACCGATGATCTCAGACGAGGTGAAGGCGCAGATGCGCGCGATCGCGGCGCGCTATCCACAGCCGCGCTCGGCGATGCTGCCGTGTCTGCACCTCGCGCAGCAGACGGAAGGCTACATCACCCCCGAGGGCGCGCAGGCGGTGGCCCAGGCGGTCGGCGCGCGGGTGGACGAGGTCGAGTCGGTCGTCTCATTCTACTCGATGTACACGACGAAGCCGCTGGGCGCGCAGGTCATCAAGGTCTGCACGAGCGTTTCCTGCTACCTGCGTGGCTCTGACGCGCTGCTGGCTCGTCTTGAAGAGCGACTGGGCGTGAAGAAGGGGCAGACGGCCTCCGATGGCCGCTTTACTCTTGACATGATCGAGTGCCTGGCGGCGTGCGGGATGGCTCCAGTGCTCCAGGTCAACGGCGAGTTCGTCGAGAACGTCACGCCGGAGCGCGCCGACGCGCTGCTCGATCGTCTCGAACGCGGCGAGGGCGTCGGCGATATGGGCAGCCGCTGGCGGTTGACCGAACAGGGCGGCTTTACGACGGCAGGCTCAACGACGAGCGCGAGTGGCGACAGCGGCGAGCCTGCGAAAGAGAATTCCTGACCTATGACGATCAACGCGCCTAACACGCCAGAGACGCAATCCCTGCCGCTCGGCCCCTACCCGCGCATCGTGACGCACGCCTTTGACGTGCCGAACATTGACCAACTCGAGGTCTACCGCGCGCATGGCGGCTACGAGGCGCTGGCGAAGGCGCTGCGCGACTTCCAGCCGGAGGCGCTGGCCGAGGAGGTCAAGGCGTCAGGGCTGCGCGGGCGCGGCGGCGCGGGCTTCGCCACGGGCGTCAAGTGGGGCTTTTTGCCGAAGGAGAGCGCGCGGCCACGGTATCTCTGCGTCAACGCTGACGAGAGCGAGCCAGGCACCTTCAAGGACCGCATGATCATGGAGGTCAGCCCGCACCAGGTCGTCGAGGGGACGATTCTCGCCGCCTACGCGACGCGCGTGCGCCACGCTTTCATTTACATTCGTGGCGAGCTTCCCAGGGCGTACCAACAGGTCGAGCGCGCCGTGCGCGAGGCGTATGAGGCGGGACTGCTCGGCAAGAACATCCTCGGCAGCGGCTACGATCTGGAGATCACCGTCCATCCCGGCGCCGGGGCGTACATCTGCGGCGAGGAGAGCGCGCTGCTGGAATCGCTGGAGGGCAAGCGCGGCTATCCACGGCTCAAGCCACCGTTCCCCGCGTTGGTCGGCCTCTATGGTGGCCCCACAGTCATCAACAACCTGGAGACTGTCGCCAGTTTGCCCGCGATCGTGCGCTTGGGCGCGGCGACCTATGCCCAGTACGGCACGGAGAAGAGCAAGGGCACGCGCGTCTATTGCCTGAGCGGGCATGTCGAGCGCCCCGGCAACTACGAGTTGCCGCTGGGCACGCCGCTGCGCACGCTAATTGAGGATTTCGGCGGGGGCGTCTGGCAGGGCAAGAAGCTCAAGGCGATCATCCCCGGCGGCTCGTCCACGAACTTCCTCACGCCGGACCAGATCGATACGCCGCTGGATTTCGAGTCCATCCTGGCGGCTGGCTCGATGCTTGGCTCGGCGGGCGTGGTTGTACTGGATGAGGACACCTGCATCGTCGGCGCGGTGCTGCGCATGACCGAGTTCTACCGCGACGAGTCATGTGGCAAATGTACTCCGTGTCGCGAGGGCACGTACTGGCTCGTGCAGTTGCTGGAGCGGCTGGAAGAGGGTCACGGCAAAGAGAGCGACATTGATCTGCTCAACGATATCTGTGACAATATCGCGGGTAAGTCGTTCTGTCCTCTGGGTGACGCCGCCACCAGCAGCATCGTCAGCAGCATCAGGCTGTGGCGCGACGAGTACATTCATCATGTGCGCGCGCACGCCTGCCTCGTCGGCCCAGGCGCGAATCGTAAACGCGACGCTGCGGCGGTGTGAGCGAACATTCCCTTGCTACTACCTCCAATCTCAATCCCCAGCATAGAAAATGTAAGGCATGATGGCTGAGCAACAGGAACTGGTGAACCTGACAATTGACGGGCGGCCAGTGCGCGCGCCGAAGGGCGCGGTGATCTGGGCAGCGGCGCAGCAACTCGGCATCGAGGTGCCGATCTACTGCTATCACCCGCGCATGGACCCACTCGGCGCCTGCCGCATGTGCTTCGTCGAAGTGAAGGGCATGCCAAAGCTGGCCACCGCCTGCACGACGACCGTCAGCGAGGGCATGGAAGTCTGGACCGACACGCCCAAGGTCAAGAAGGGTCGTCAGGGGACGCTCGAGTTCCTGCTCATCAACCATCCGCTCGACTGCCCGATCTGCGATAAGGGCGGCGAGTGCGACCTGCAGGACTTTACCCTGCGCCACGGGCCGGGCGACAGCCGCTTCGACGTGCGCAAGCGCCACTTTCCCAAGCCGATCCCGGTCAGCGAGAACATCCTGCTCGACCGCGAGCGCTGCATCGCCTGTCAGCGCTGCGTGCGCTTCTGCCAGGATGTTGCGATGGAAGACGGCCTGGTGATGAAGGAGCGCGGCTTCAAGACCGAGGTCGGCGTCGAGGAGAACGCTCCCTTCGACTCGATCTTCTCCGGCAACGTCGTCGAGATGTGTCCGGTCGGCGCGCTGACGGCGAAGAACTATCGCTTCGTGACGCGCCCGTGGGAGCTGCGGCGCACGGCGACGGTCTGCGGCAATTGCGCGGTTGGCTGCAACGTGCGGCTGGACGTGCGCGTGAACAAGGCGCTGCGCCAGTACAGCCGTCCCAACGACGCGGTGGACGACGGCTGGCTCTGTGATCGGGGCCGCTGGGAGTTGGACACGCTCAACAGTTCTAAGCGGCTGACCACGCCGCTGCTGCGCAAGAACGGCGAGCTCGTCCCGGTCTCGTGGGATGAGGCGCTCGGCGTCGTCGCCAGCACACTGCGCCAGGTGATCTCGACGCATGGCGCGCAGGCGCTCGGTGGCATCGGTTCGACGCACACAACCAACGAGGAGTCGTATCTCTTCCAGAAGCTGCTGCGCTCGCTCGGCACAAACAACATTGACCATTATCATGGTGTCTTCTCGCAGACTGGATCCGATGGCGTGCCATGGGTGTGGACCGGCTCGCTGGCTGGGCTGGAGAAGGCGTCGCACATTGCCCTGCTTGGCGCGGACGCCTATCACCGGCAGCCGGTTCTCGACCTGCTTATCCGCAAGGCGATTCGCAAAGGCGCGCAGGTCTATGTGGTGACGCCTGAGCCGAACCGGCTCGACCGGCTGGCGACGGGCGCCATTCGCTACGCGGCCAGACAGACGGGCGCGGTGGCGCGTGCGTTGCTTGGCGTGACACTCGCCGAAGGTCTGACGCGCGGCGACTACGCGACTGCGCACGCCGAGGAATTGGCAGACTGGCGCAAGGCAAATGGCTCGGTTGAGGATGCGGCGCGAGCGGCTGAGGTCGAGAGCGAGGCGCTGCGGGCGCTGGCGCGTGAGATTGCCGGCGCGCAGGGCGCGGTGATCCTGTACGACGAGATGGCGACGCGCGAGCCGACCGGCGCGACGCTTGCCGCTGATACGCTGATGCTGGCGCAGCTGACTGACAACATTGGCCGTCCCGGCGCTGGCGTGGGACCACTCTTCGAGGACAACAACTCGCTCGGTGCGCGCGACATGGGTCTGCTGCCAGACACGCTGCCGGGCTATCAACCTGTAGCCAATGAAGCATCTCGGCAGGCGTTGGGCGCGGCGTGGGGAGCGCAACTCTCCAGTGAAACTGGACGCGACTACGACGTGATGCTCTCTGGCGTGCGCGCGCTCTTCGTCCTCGGCGCCGACCCAGCGCGGCATGCGACGCCTGAGCAACTGGCGCGGCTGGAAAAGCTCGACGCGCTCATCGTGCAGGACCTCTTCCTCACTGAGACGGCGAAGCGCGCTACTGTCGTGCTGCCGGGTCTGTCGTATGGCGAGAAGGACGGCACGTTCACCAATCTCGACCGGCGCATCCAGGTCGTGCGCAAGGGCATGACCGAGCTGCCGGGAGCGCGCGCTGATTGGGAGATTCTGACGACGCTGGCGCGCATGCTAGGGCTCGCCTGGGCGTACCTCTCGCCCGCCGACATCCTGCGCGAGATAGGACGTGTCGCGCCGATCTACGCAGGTGTCACGCGGCGCGCGCTCGGTGAGACGGGCCTACAATGGCCGCTGCGCGCGGGCGAGATTGGCGCCGATGGGCGGAAGATCATCGTGGGCAGCGAGACGGTTACCTGGCCGTTGGCGGAGACTGCGCAAGCGGAAAGCGACGCCGGTGTGGCCGTCGCGGCGAGTGGAGAGGAGTAGCGGCGTATGTCAGACCTTGCCTGGATGATCGTCGCCGCCGTAGTCAAGAGCGCGATTCTGATTGTCGCGCTGCTCACCGCGTTCGCCTACATGACGCTGATCGAGCGACGGGTGCTCGCGCGTTTTCAGCGGCGCGTGGGACCCAACCGCGCTGGCCCGTTCGGCCTCTTCCAGCCCATCGCCGACGCGCTCAAGATGGCGTTCAAGGAGCAGATACTTCCGACGCGCGCCAAGCGCCTCGTCTTCCTGATGGCTCCGGCGCTCTCGGTTTTCATCGCGCTGATCGCCTTCGCCGTGATCCCGCTGGGCAGCCCGACGGCCTGGGGCGATACGCCGCTGGCGCGCGCCTGGGCGCCCTTTATCGCCGATGTCAACGTCGGAATCCTCTACATCCTGGCTGTCGCGTCGCTGGCGGTCTATGGCATCGTGCTGGCGGGTTGGTCGTCGGGTAATCACTACTCGCTGCTTGGCGCCCTGCGCTCGGCGGCGCAGATGGTCTCGTATGAGGTCAGCATCGCGCTGGCGCTCGGTGGCGTGCTGATGTTCGCCGGAACGTTGCGCATGGTCGGCATCGTCGAGGCGCAAGTGAATCAAGGCATCTGGTTCGTGCTGGCGCAGCCGCTGGCCTTTCTGCTCTACGGCGTCGCCGCCGTTGCCGAGGTCAACCGCGCGCCGTTCGATCTGCCAGAGGCCGAGCAGGAACTGGTGGCGGGCTACCTCACCGAGTTCAGCGGGCTGCGCTGGAGCCTCTTCCAGATGGCTGAGTACATCAATATGATTACCGCCAGTGCGGTTGTGGCGACGCTCTTCCTCGGTGGATGGACGCTCGGTGGGCTAGAGGGCTGGCAGGGCTGGCCGTTCATCTGGTTCGTCTTAAAGGTGGCGTTCTTCCTCTTCGTCTTCATCTGGCTGCGCGCGACGCTGCCACGCATCCGCTACGACCAGTTGATGCGCTTCGGCTGGCAGGTCCTGCTGCCGCTCGCGGTGCTCAACCTGCTCTTTACGGCGCTGGCCATCGCGCTCGACTGGCCGTGGTGGGTTACCGGCCTCTTCGGCCTGGGCATCATCCTGATCGGCGCAGTGATCTCGTTCGCGCGCCTGCGTTCGCCACGTGGGCAGCGTCCGGTGAGCAAGGTGGACGACACACTGGGGTTGGAGCTACCCTCCTCCGTCCGGCTGGTGAAGATCGAGGCGACGGTGTCTGATGCAGAGCGAGCTGGGGCGCTAAATTAGCACACATCTCCTGAGAGGAGCGCGATAGATGGGCATGGATATGTTGAAGGGGCTGGCGACGACCCTGCGCGAGCTAGGGAAGAAGCCGACTACCGTCTCTTATCCCGAAGAGAAGCGTGAACTGCCCGCGCGCTACCGTGGCCGGCATGTCCTGCATCGGTACGAGAACGGGCTGGAGCGCTGCGTGGGCTGCTTCCTCTGCGCTGGGGCATGTCCCGCCGACGCCATCTACATCGAGGCGGCGGAGAACACCGAGGAGAACCGTGTCTCTCCGGGCGAGCGCTATGCGCGCATCTTCGACGTGAACCTGCTGCGCTGCATCTACTGCGGCTACTGCGAGCAGGCCTGCCCGACCGGCGCGATCACGCTGGAAAACATCTTCGAGCTTTCCGAGACGCGCCCCGAAGACTTCATCTACCACAAGGAGCGGCTGCTGGAGCCGGTCGGCTCCGCGACGCGCGGCTCGATCGAGGCGTGGACGCCGCCTGCGCCGGAGGAGACGCCAACGCCGATTCCCTCTCAGCAAGGCTTCTTCGACGGCCTGCCCGCCTCGGCGGCGAGCGTCGGCCAGGGCGATCTGCCATCCGCCGAGCAGCCGCTGCTGGATGGTCGCGTGGATGATCCCGCCGAATCCGAGGAGCTAGAGGGGCTGGCGCCGAGCGAGGAAGGACGGGACGCATGACGTTCGAGCAGGTCTCGTTCTTTGTGCTGGCGGCGGTCGCGCTTGCCTCAGGGCTGGGCGTGATCCTCTTCCGCAACGCCGTCTACAGCATGCTCAGCCTCATCCTCAACCTGCTGAGCCTGGCGTTCTTCTTCCTCATGCTCAACGGCATGTTCATCGCCACAATTCAGGTGCTGATCTACGCAGGCGCGGTAATGGTGCTCTTTCTCTTCGTCGTCACGATGCTCACGTCTGATAACGCAAGCGTAGGTGGACGCGACCGGCTGCGCTGGCAGTGGGGCGCAGGATTCTTCCTGGCGGTGATCTTCGCCGGATCGCTGAGCCTCGCGCTCTTGCAGGGATCGGTGGCGCGCGACGCCTGTAGCTTCGATCCACAGGGCTGCCTCGCGGCGCAGGTGGCGAAGAACGGCAATACCGAAACGTTCGGGCTGGCGCTGTTTCATGCCTACTCATTTCCCTTCGAGGTGACGAGCGTGCTGCTGGTGATCGCCGTGCTGGGCGCGGTAGTGCTCGGTCAGCGTGCGCTGCGGGCGGGACGCGAGGCGCCGCTGGAGCAGAATGGCGCAACTGAGCGTGAGACAGAGGAGGTCGCCAATGCCCGTTAGCGCCTACCTCATCGTCAGCGCGCTGCTCTTCACCATCGGCGCGGTCGGCGTGCTCGTGCGCCGCAACCCGCTGGTGATGTTCATGTCCATCGAACTGATGCTCAACGCGGTGAACCTGAGCTTCATGGCGTTCGCGCGCTTCCTCAACTCGGTGGAGGGTTGGATCTTCGTCTTTCTCGTGTTGACCGTCGCCGCCGCCGAGGTGGTCGTCGGTCTGGCGATCATCGTCTCGATCTTCCGCACGCGCCGCAACATTGATGTGGATGAGTTGAGCCTGCTCAAGGGCTGATTGTAAAGGCGACACGAACCGCTATGGTCAACCTGACTCCCTGGATACTGGCCGCGCCGCTTGTGGGATTCCTCGCGCTGGGCCTGTTTGGCAGGTTTCTGCCGCGTGTGGTCGTGTCAGTGATCGGCTGCGGCGTCGTGGCGGTCGCCTTCCTGCTGGCAGTCTGGCAGTTCATCAGTATGCTCGGCGTCGCGCCAGAGCAGCGCGTCTCGGTGGTCACGCTCTGGACCTGGCTCACGTCAGGACGGCTCGACATCTCGTTCAGCCTGCTGCTCGACCCGCTCTCAGCCATCATGCTGCTGATCGTCACTGGCGTCGGCTTCCTGATCCACGTCTACTCTATTGGCTACATGGCGGATGATCCGAGCTACTGGCGCTTTTTCTCCTACCTCAACTTCTTCATCCTGGCAATGGCGCTATTGGTGACTGCGGATAACTTCCTGTTCCTGCTCGTCGGCTGGGCAGGGGTTGGACTGGCTTCATTCCTGCTGATCGGTTTCTGGTATACGCGCTCGTCTGCTGTAGCCGCCGCGCGTAAAGCCTTCGTTGTCAACGTGATCGGCGATTTCGGCCTGATGATCGCCATCTTCCTCGTCTTCGGCGCATTTGGAACGCTGAGCTACTGCGGTGTACTCAACGTGTGCCAAACGCAGGGGGTAGCTCGACCTGCGCCTTCCACAGGGATTGCGCTCACTTCCATTGATCCCAACATTCTCCTCGCCATCGCCATCTTCCTCATCATCGCGGCAATCGCCAAGTCAGCGCAACTCCCGCTGCACGTCTGGCTCCCCGACGCGATGGAGGGACCGACGCCAGTGAGCGCGCTGATCCACGCCGCGACCATGGTGACGGCAGGCGTCTACCTCGTCGCGCGCGCCTCGGCGATCTTCACCGCGTCCCCAACCGCGCAGATCGTCATTGCGGTCATTGCGGGCGCGTCCGCGCTCTATGCCGCCATCGTCGCCTGCGCGCAGACCGACATCAAGCGCGTGCTCGCCTACTCGACAATGAGCCAGCTTGCCTATATGTTCATGGGCGAGGCGGTCGAGGGTTACTCCAACGGTATCTTCCATCTGACGACGCACGCCTATTTCAAGGCGCTGCTTTTCATGTGCGCTGGCGCAGTGATTCATGCGCTTGGTGGCGAGCAGGATATGCGCAAGATGGGCGGGTTGTTTGGTCGTTTGCCGCGCACGTTCTGGATGTTCCTTGTCGGCGCGCTCTCGCTGGCAGCGATCTTCCCCTTCTCCGGCTTCTGGAGTAAAGATGCGATTCTGGGCGACGTGCTGCAGAAGGCGATCAACACCGGCTCACTCAGTTGGTATGCGCTCTACGGCGCGGGTCTCCTCACGGCGGCACTGACTGGCTTCTACATCTTCCGCCTGCTGTGGCTGGTCTTCGGTGGAACGTATCGCGGTGGCGCGATTTCGGTTCATGGAGCTGGCGAGGCGGCTTCCGACGCGCATAGCGCGACCGGCGACCCACTGGCGCAGGTAGATGAGCCAGGGCCATCCATGTTTATTCCGATGGTGATCCTCGCCGTCCTGAGTCTCTTGGGCGGCTTCTACGGTACGCCATGGAATGACTGGATAGGCGAGTTCCTCAGCCCGACGGTGCATAGCGTTCCTGGATTGCCAACCAGCGATCCGCGCTTCTGGATCGCTGACGCCGTCGGCCTTGGTGTGGCGATTCTCGGCATCGGCTTCGCCTGGCTGCGCTACGGTCGAGGTCAGATCGGCGTCTCAGAGAAGGAAGCGCCTGTGGTCGCGTTCGTCGGCAGCGGCCTGGGCATCGACGCGCTCTACAGCGCTGTGATCGTGCGTCCGCTGCTGGCGCTCGGACGCGGACTGCGAGTGGTGGTCGAGGATCGCGCGCTGGACGGCGGCACACGCGGTGTTGGCGGCCTCTTCGCCGCTGGCAGCCGCGGGGTGCGGACGTTGCAGACTGGCTACGCGCGCAACTACGCCGTCTGGATTTTCCTCGGCGCGGCGCTAATCGTCCTGTACTTCATGGTGTTCCCACAACTGCGCTAGCGAGCGTGAACGGATAGAGAGACGATGACTGACCTTCCCTTGCTGACCATCGTGGTCGCGCTGCCGATCCTGGGCGCGCTCGTGGCGCTGATCCTGCCACGCGCCGCCGTTTGGTGGTGGGCGCTGCTCGTCGCGTTGCTTGATCTGGTCGCAGCGCTGGCGATCTTCGCGCAGTTTCAGACCGGCAAGGCGGGCTATCAGGTCGCCGAGAGCTACCGCTGGCTACCGGAGGCTGGTATCAACTGGACGCTCGGCGTAGACGGCTTGAACCTCTTCCTCATCATTCTCAATGCGCTGCTAGCTATGCTCGCCATTGCCGCCTCACAGCGGGTCGCGCGCGACGGCGACCGTACGCAGCAATATTTCGCCTTGATGCTGCTCTTGAGCGGCGGCATGCAGGGCGTTTTCCTGGCGACGAATCTAGCGCTCTTCTACGTCTTCTGGGAAGTCATGCTCGTTCCCGCCTACCTGCTCGTGGGCATGTATGGCGGCCCGCGCAGGGCGTACGCCGCGATCAAGTTCGTTCTCTACACCGCCGTCGGCTCACTGTTGATGCTGATTGCCATCATCGTCATCGCCTCCCTGGCGAACGACCGTGGCGCAGGTGTGACGTTCGACCTGCCGAAGCTGATCGCGACCGGTGTGCCGGAGGGCGCGCAGCTCTGGCTCTTCCTTGCGTTCGCGGCGGCTTTCGCGGTCAAGGCTGGCCTCTTCCCGCTGCACAGTTGGGCGCCAGACGCCTACAGTGAGGCCCCGACGGCTGTAGTTGTCCTGATCGCGGGGGTAATGGCGAAGACTGGCGCGTATGGGTTCCTACGATTCTGCCTGCCGCTCTTCCCCGTCGCGGTGAAGCAGGCTGCTCCGGTCATTGGCGTGCTGGCGGTGATTGGCATTCTCTACTTCGCGTTACAGGCGCTCATCGCCGATGACATGCAACGCCTGCTGGCCTACGTCAGCCTCAGCCACATGGGCGTGATTCTGCTGGCGATCTTCGCCTTCAACACGCAGGCGTATGACGGCGCGGTGATGCAGATGGTCAACCATGGCATCATCATCGGCGCGCTCTTCCTTATCGCTGGGGCCTTCGAGGCGCGCACAGGAAGTCGGAAACTCAGCGAGTTCGGCGGGCTGGCGAAGCGCTTGCCGCTGCTCGCTGTCGCATTCATGGGCGTCTCACTGGCGGCGCTCGGCCTGCCAGGGCTGAACAGCTTCGCGGGCGAGTTTCTCGCCTTCCTCGGCGCATTCCGTGCGAACTTGTGGCTCGGCGCGGTGGCGACGCTCGTAGTGATTCCGGCGGCGTGGTATATGCTCCGGTTCTTCCAGGGGATGATGTTCGGTTCCGACGTGAAGCCCACCGCGAGTGCGGCGACTGTGCGCGACATCGGCTGGCTAGACGGGCTGATTCTTGCGCCGCTGCTGGCGCTGATCGTCGTCCTTGGCCTCTTTCCTGGCATCCTCACCGCGCGCATCGAGCCGTCCATCACAGCGCCGGTCTCTACCACTGCGATACAAACACCTGCTGGCGCGCAGATCACGCTTCCATCGCGCGCTGACACGCTTTCTGGAACGCAGGAGGCGACACGATGACCTATACCTATGTGCCTACCAGCGCCGACTGGCTGCGCATCCTGCCGCAATTGATCGTCCTCGGCGCAGCGCTGCTGACGCTGATCGTGGACCTGTTTTTGCCAGCGGGACGCAAGGCATGGCTATACATCGTCGCACTGGCGGGCGTGATCGGCGCTGGCGTGGCGACCGCGCTGATGTTTTCGATGGGCGACGGCCAGGACGCCTTCTTTGGCATGGTGCGCTCGGACTGGACGGCGTTGCTCGCGTATCTCATCATCCTCCTCGCCGCCGCGCTGGGCATCCTCTTCTCGCCAGACTATCTCACGCGCCGACCTTTCGCGCACCACGGCGAGTATTACGCGCTGCTGCTGCTCTCGACCTTCGGCATGATGCTGATGTCGGCGGCGGCGAGCCTGATGATCGTCTTCGTCGGACTAGAGGCGCTCTCGTTGCCGCTCTACATCCTCTGCGCGATCCTGCCTCGTGATCTTCGCTCGCAGGAGTCTGGACTGAAGTATTTCCTGCTCAGCTCGTTCGCCTCGGCGTTTTTGCTCTACGGCATCTCGCTGACCTTTGGCAGTGTCGGTACCTCGAATCTTGCCGCGATCCGCGCATTGGTGACGGCGAATCCGTTCAGCCTCATCAGCGGCTATGGGCCGATCCTCGTCGTCGCCATTGGGCTCATGGCAGTCGGCCTCGCCTTCAAAGTGAGCGCTGTGCCGTTCCAGGCATGGACGCCGGATGTTTATGTCGGCGCTCCGGCTCCAGTGACGGCCTTCATGTCGGTGGGAACGAAGGTTGCGGCGTTCGTCGCCATCGCGCGCATCTTCCTCGACGCGCTTCAGCCGCTCACGGCGCAATGGCAGCCGATCTTCTGGGCGCTGACGATTCTGACCATCGTCGGCGGCAATCTGCTGGCGATTACGCAGCGCGACGTGAAGCGCATGCTGGCGTACTCCAGCGTGGCGAACGCGGGCTACATGCTGATCGCCATCACCGTCGCCACGCAGCAGGCGTACGCCTCGCTGCTCGTCTATCTGGCGACCTACGCGGTCATGAATCTTGGCGCGTTCGGCGTCGTCGGCCTGGTCGAGCGCGCCGATAAGACGGGCGCGACGCTGGATGACTTCGCCGGGCTAGGGCGCAGGCGGCCATTGCTCGCGGGGGCGATGGCGGTCTTCCTCTTCGCCCTGGCCGGCATCCCGCTGACCTCTGGATTCGTGGGCAAATTCTCGGTCTTCTACACCGCTGTCCAGGGCGGCGATCTCGATCTGGCGCTGTTAGGCGCGGTCGCCAGCGTGGCAGGCATGTTCTACTATCTGCGCGTCGTCTGGGCGATATACTTCACGGAGCCAGGCGGCGCAGTCGCGCCACTTTCGCCTGTCGCTGAACTGACGCCAACGCCTGGCGAGCAGCCCATAGATGCGACTGCATCCGCCGACGGTGGCGTCGTCGCTGTGGCCGAGCGCGTCACTGCTCCTGTGGTCGCCGTCACTCAAGAGCAGCCCATCGAGAAAGCGCCCGCGTCGATCTTGTCATCCATAGGACTGGCGATCGCCGTGATTGGTGTTTTCGCGCTGGGCATCGCGCCGTGGCTGGTGACGCCGGTTGCTACTGAGGCCGCACGGATGCTCTTCGCTGGGCGCTGATCGCTAGCGCCGCCGCGCAGCGGGCGTTGTGTCAGACGCGATGCGATCTTTGCTGGTAGTGGGCAGCGGATCGTAGCGCCCTTTATGACTGTTGAGCCAGACGGTCCCGATGTCGCGGATCATCGTCAACGTGTCGCGCAACGGCGCGACACGACTATCAGACCCGTAGCGCCACGGGACGCCGATCTCGCGGATCTGGTAGCCATGACGCCGCGCGATGTAGAGCAGTTCTACGTCGAACCCCCAGCCGTCAATCGTCAGTTGCTGGATAATATCCTGGGCGACGGCGCGACGCAGAAACTTGAAGCCGCACTGCGTATCCTCGATGCCGGGCAGCAGGAGCCACTGCACGAGGCGATTGAAAACGCGGCCCATGATGTGCCGGTACTCCGGCTCACCATAGCGGCGCGCGCCCGGAGCCTCGCGCGAGGCGATGGCGATGTCGTACTCGCCCAGCGCATCAGGCATAAAGCGGCGAAATTCGGTAATCGGCATCGAGAAGTCGGCGTCGGCCAGCGCAATCTGCTCACCCACCGCCTGCGCCACTCCGAGCCGCACTGCGGCTCCTTTGCCCGCATGCGCCTGCCGTAGCAGCTTCAGCGCTGGCCAGTCCCGCTGCGCCTCTTCGATCACCGCAGCCGTGCCGTCTTCGCTGCCATCGTCGACGATGAGCACTTCTGCGCTTAGTCCACCAGCATTCAGGAAAGCGCGCGCCAGTTCGAGACTGGCCGGGAGCCGGTGCGCCTCGTTGTAGGCGGGAATTACGATAGAGAGAGCGATGGACTGCTGCGCGTCGTCCGCCATGTGTCGCCATTCTCAGGAGAGCAGGATCAGGCGCGACGTGATTGACGCGCTCCGTACCGCGCAGTCTAACAGACCTGGATAGGCGTCTTCAAGGCGTAGCCAGCGTGGGCTGCCGTTCAGTCCGCTGCTCGACCTGCCGCCGGAGCGGAGTTGAATCATTCGGTTCCCTGCGGGCGCGGGAGCGCGCGACACGTCCAGTGGCGGCGATTGGCACGGCTGGAGTGGTGGACGTGATAGGCACACGTGCGATGCCCTCAGTGGCGTCTCTCTTGCGACGTGGCGCGCTTGCTGCGGTCGTGGTTGGCGCCAGCGCAATCGCAAGCACCTCGTCCATCGTCTCTACTGGCGTGAAGGTCATGCGCTCGCGCACATAAGGGGCCAGCTCATCGAGATCTTTCAGGTTGCGGCGTGGAAGGATCATGACGGCGATACCAGCGCGATGCGCCGCCAACGCCTTCTCTTTCACGCCGCCGACAGGCAGGATGCGTCCGCGCAGCGTAATCTCGCCGGTCATCGCGACATCGCTGCGGACGAGCCGCCCGGTGAGCGCCGAGATGAGCGCCGTCGCCATCGTCACGCCCGCCGACGGTCCATCCTTCGGAATGCCGCCAGCGGGCAGATGGACATGCAGATCGCTGGTTTCATGGAAGCCGTCTGGAAGGCCGAGAACTGTGGCGCGAGCGCGGGCATAGGTCAGCGCGGCCTGGGCAGACTCCTTCATGACGTCGCCAAGCTGCCCGGTCAGGATCAGGTTGCCATGTCCAGGCACAGCCATCACCTCAACCGTCGTGAGGTCGCCGCCAACCGAGGTCCACGCCAGGCCCGTCGCCACACCAATCTCGTCGCGCTCCTCCGCTTCGGTTGTGAAGTGCTTCTGCTGGCCGAGGTACGCCGGGAGGTTGCGCGCAGAGATCGTCGCCTTCGCGCGCGACCCCTCGACGACACGCCGCGCCACGCGGCGCATCACCGCGCCGATCTCACGTTCGAGGTTGCGCACGCCTGACTCATACGTGTATTCGCGAATCATGCGCCGCAGCCCATCGTCGGTGATCTCGATGCGCGAGGCGCTCAGCCCAGTGTCGCGCATCTGGCGCGGGACAAGGAAGCGCCGTGCGATCTGCAGTTTCTCTTCCTCGGTGTAGCCAGGAACCTCGATGATCTCCAGCCGGTCACGTAGGGGCCCCGGAATCGTGTGCAGGACGTTGGCCGTCAGGATAAAGAGGGCTTGCGAGAGGTCGTAGGGGACCTCCAGATAGTGATCGCTAAACGCGGCGTTCTGCTCCGGGTCGAGGACTTCGAGCAGCGCGGCGGAAGGGTCGCCACGGTAGTCCGACGCCAGCTTATCAACCTCATCGAGCAGGAAAACCGGATTGCGCGTCCCCGCCGTCTTCATCGCCTGGATAATACGACCCGGCAGCGCGCCGACGTAGGTACGTCGATGGCCACGGATCTCCGCCTCGTCACGTACGCCGCCAAGCGAGACACGCACGAAGTTGCGGCCAATCGCCTCGGCGATGGAGCGGCCCAGCGAAGTCTTGCCGACGCCCGGCGGCCCGACGAGGCAGAGAATTGGCGCGCGGCCGGTCGGCGCGAGCTTGCGAATGGCAATATACTCCAGCACGCGCTCTTTCACTCGTTCGAGGCCGAAGTGATTCGCCTCAAGCGTGTCTGCGGCGCGGCTGAGGTCGAGATGGTCGCGTGTCGTCGCCTGCCACGGGACGGAGACCAGCCAGTCCAGGTAGTTCGTCAGGACAGTGTGCTCCGGCGACATAGAGGGCATAGACTCGAGCCTGCTCAGCTCTTTGAGCGCACGCGCCTGGACCATCTCAGGCATGCCGCAGGCGAGCACCCGCGCGCGTAGCTCATCACGCTCCTGCGCGGCGGGGTCGCGCTCGCCTAGCTCGCGCTGCATGACCTTGATCTGCTCGCGCAGGAAGTATTCGCGCTGGCCGGTGTCCACCTCGCGCTGCACGTCATCCTGTATCTTGCGCTCAAGCTCGATAACGTGTAGCTCACGCTTGAGCAACTGGCAGACTTTCTTCAGGCGAGCGGCAGGCTGGAACGTTTCCAGCATCTCCTGCCGCACGGGAAGAGGAGCGTCGAGTTGGGCGACGAGGAAGTCCGCGAGTGGCCCCGGCGCGGCGATGTTATACGCCTGGAGCAAAATCTCCTCGGTGAGCTTCGCATTCAGCTTGACACATGACTCGAAGAGGCTCAGCGCCGACCGCCGTAGCGCCTCGAGCTGGTCGCTGACTTCCAGCGGCTCCTCGAACGGCTTACCCATTGCGCGGCCATATGGAGACTCTTGCGTCCAGCCCTCGATGCGGAAGCGGCGCAGGCTCTGTACCTCGACGCTGCGCGAGCCATCCGGGAGCTTGAGTACACGTGTGACGGCGCACTCGGCGCCTACAGTGTAGACATCATCCGGCGTCGGCTCGGTGATGGTCTCGTCGCGTTGCGTGACGATGAGCAGCAGCCGGTCACGCTCAAGCGCGGCCTCAATGGCGAGCAGGGCAGGCGCGCGGTCGACGAAGAGCGGCAGCGCCATGTGGGGAAGGAGAACAGCATTGCGGACGGGGAGGGCAGGCAACTCGCATGCGTGCGCGCCAAGAGAGAAGCTCTGAGCGCCCTCGTTGAAGAGCGACTCATACTGTTCGTGGATCGCGGTGCGCGCAGCGCGAACGCGCCGGGACGGTCTGCGCGGGTGGTCCATGAAGCCTCCTGGTGGCAGCGGTTAGCTCCTCGGCGCACAGACATGTCTGTGGAGAACTGACCAAGCCAATCGAGCGATGACGACCAGCGCCAGCCTGCTCACTTCAGTATATCGCAGGATCTGCGCAGGTACAAATGTACGACTGCGCCAATTGTTGATAACTGCCGCTGAGAGAGGCGTGAGCGCCCGTCTTTGCTACAGACGCGCGAAGACACAAGATGAGCACACCTGTGCGCCAATTGTGTACAGACGGTGTACAGGCGGTCTTTTATGGCTTGCCGCTGAAAGCCAAAAGGATAGCTATGGGCGCCAACTACGGGAATCGCCGCTATACAACGGCGCAAACAGGCTGTACTATTAAGGATGTGTGATATAGTACCTCTGGGTATTTCCGTCTTGTCCGGGGCAGTGGGTGTGGTGGTGAGGCTGTCGCCAGCTTACCCGTTCTCTCTTGCTCGTGGGACAGTGTGACCGGTGGACCACAGGGTGAGGTTGAGGAAGGGAGCGGTAGGCGTGGACATGACGTTTCCGCGTTGTCGCAGGTGTGGGCAGGGCGATCTGGTGCCGCTCTCGGATTTCGGGAGCCAGGGCGCGCCGATTCACTTCAAGGCGTGGGTCTGCAGCAACCCCGAGTGCCTGTTCAACATCAAGATACGCAACGGCGAGATCATCATCAACGAGCCGGTCGGCGACGGCTCACAGCACGCGCACTCCTACCGGAGCATGCGTGATAATCAACGGGATAATCAGCGAGATCCACAGCGACAGCCATAGTCTGTGACGGTGAGCGTATCCTGGGAGCGGCTAGCGCCACACCATGTGATGCGCTCATTTTGCGCCCACGCGGCTGTCACAGAAACGTTGAAGTGACGTGTAACGGCGCGCATGGACTGGCGTACATATTCCTGAGCGCACGGCAGCGCATATTACAATCAAACGCAACGAAGGACGACACGGTGTTTAGACGCATACGCGAGAATTTATTTGGCCAGCCAGAGGCTCCAGCCGAGGAAGAGGCGCAGCCAGACATCGACGAGCAGCAGGAAGAAGCGCAGGATGAGCCTGAGCCAGTAGACAGCGCGCCAGAGGCGGCTCTCGTCGATGATGTTGACGACGATGAGCTTTACGACGAGGCGCAAGCGCTGGGCGATCTGGAGGACGAGCAGCAAGGAGAAGACGCGCCGGAAGAAAGCCAATCGGAACGGCGTGGTGGCTTCTTCCGCAATCCCTTCAAGCTCAGTCTTGGGCGCACGCGCCAGCTCTTTGGCCGCATGAACGAGACGCTGGAGGCGGCGGACGACATCACCGACGACCTCTGGGACGACCTAGAAGAAACGCTCATCACCAGCGATGTCGGCGTCGTGACGACCGAGCGATTGCTCGACACTTTGCGCGAGCGTGTCCAGGTCGAGAATCTCACACGTGGCTCGCAGTTGCGCGATGCGCTCAAAGAGGAACTGACGCTGATGCTTGGCGCGCCGGAGCCGCTGGTCTTCTCCGACACCTCGCCCATCACTGTGTTACTTGTCGTCGGCGTCAACGGCGTGGGCAAGACGACCAGCATCGCCAAACTGGCGAACATCCTCAAGAAGCAGAAGCATCGCGTGCTGCTGGCGGCGGGCGACACCTTCCGCGCCGCCGCGACCGAGCAGATCAAGACCTGGGGCGAGCGTATCGGCGTGCCGGTGGTCAGCCACCAGCATGGCGCCGATCCGGGCGCGGTCGTCTTCGACGCGATGGAAGCAGCGCAGGCGCGCGGGACCGACGTGCTGATCGTGGATACGGCGGGACGGCTGCATACCAAGTACAATCTGATGGAAGAACTGAAGAAGATCGTCCGTGTCCTGCAGAAGTACGATCCTGAGGCGCCGCATGAGGTGTTGCTGGTGATCGACGCGACGACTGGGCAGAACGGCTTCATGCAGGCCAAGCAGTTCGTGCAGGACGCTGGCGTCAGCGGCGTGATCTTGACAAAGCTCGATGGCACGGCGCGCGGTGGCATCGCGTTCGCCATCGCGGCGGAGCTGGGTCTGCCGATCAAATACGTCGGCACAGGGGAGCGCGTCAACGATTTCGCCGAGTTCGACGCCGATGAATTCGTGGATGCGCTCTTTGATGAGGCCTAGACGCGGTTTCAACCGTCTGATTGTTGACTAGCTACGGCATCTGGGGGAAGATAGTGTGGCCAGTTTTTCCGGATGGGTCCGCCGCCTGCTCGGTCTTGACGCTGTAGGCGACGCTCACGCGCTGATTCCGACAAAGAGTGGCGACGATTCTGACGCTCAGTTGGCGCTGGTTGTCAGTGAATCGTCGGCGTCGCTGGCGATCATGTATCAGGACGTGCTACGGAAGGCAGGCATTCCGGTACTCGCGCGGGAGTGGGGCGGTGGCAGCGCGCTCGTCGGCGGTGTGCCAGTGGGGATGAGTCTCTACGTCCCGGTTGACCGCGCGGAAGAGGCCAGGCAATTGCTTGGCGTCGATGGCGCCGAGGAACACGAAGGCCTGCAGAATAGTGAGGGAGGGCAGACGCCATGAAGGACGAGACGGAGTCCGCGCTCTCGAATGTGAACTCGAATGGCGCGCATCCCGACGGGCGGGTGAAGGCGCTGCCCCAAAACCTCGCGGTCAAATGTCCCAATTGTCGCGAGGTGCTGGTTGGCAAGGATTGGGAGAAGAACTTTCACATCTGTAGCAAGTGCGGCTATCATTTCCGCCTCAGCGCGCCCGAGCGCATCGAGCTGCTCCTCGACGAAGGAACGTTCGAGGAGTTTGCCGCCGACCTCACGTCGGGTGACCCACTGAGCTTCGTGAGCCGCTCGCAGCCCTATCGAACGAAGCTGGAGACGGAACGCGCGAACACCGGGTTGACCGAAGCGGTGGTTGTGGGACGCGGCCAGATCGAAGGTATGCCGCTCGTCATCGTTGTGATGGATTTCCGCTTCATTGGTGGTTCGATGGGCACAATCGTTGGCGAAAAGATCACACGAGCGATCGAGACGGCGGCGGATGAGCGCTTGCCCCTGCTGATCTGCTCCGCTTCTGGCGGCGCGCGCATGCAGGAGGGCCTGCTCTCGTTGATGCAGATGGCCAAGACCTCCGCTGCGCTGGGACATCTGGCCGATGTGGGGTGTCCTTACATCTCGCTCCTCACCGATCCGACGACAGGTGGTGTCTCGGCCAGCTTTGCTTTTTTGGGCGATGTGATACTCGCTGAGCCGGGCGCGCTGATCGGTTTCGCCGGGCCACGCGTGATCGAGCAGGCGATTCACCAGAAGCTTCCCAAAGATACGAACACGGCAGACTTCGTGCGCGCCCATGGCATGATCGACGACATCGTCCATCGCCGTGATCTGCGTGCAGTCCTTGGCCAATTGCTGCGCATCTATGGGCAGTGCATGGAAGTCGTAACGGTTGAGTCGAGCGCTGCGAACGAGTAACTGTGCGAGCAGCTCTAGCGCTGTATAGATAGTGAGGCCAGCGACGATGGCGTACGATCTAGATTTCGAGAGACCCCTCGCCGTCCTGGAGCGACAGATTTCTGAGCAGGAGAAGAAGGTCGAGGGCGCGCAGCGACGTCCCGACAGGCACAAGCCAGGCGAGCTTGACGCGATGGCCGCTGAATTAGCGAATCTGCGTGAGAAGCTCATACAGGAGACTCGCTCAACCTACGCCAAACTCTCCCCCTGGGAGCGTGTCCAGGTGGCGCGTCACAAGCAGCGCCCCTACACCCGCGACTACATCAAGCTCATGTGCGAGGAGTTCTTCGAGTTGCGCGGTGACCGCCATTATGGAGATGATCGCGCGATTCAGGGCGGCGTCGCCTGCCTGAACGGGCGCGCCGTGGTGATTCTGGGGCACCAGAAGGGGCGCGACACGCGCGAACGGATGGAATGCAACTTCGGCATGGCGCATCCTGAAGGGTATCGCAAGGCCATGCGCCTGATGCGGCACGCCGAGCGCTTTCACATGCCAGTCATCACGCTCATCGACATCGCCGGCGCGGCGATTGACCTGGAGGCGGAGGAGCGCGGCATTTCGGTCGCCATCGCCGAGAACCTGATTGGCATGGCGCAGTTGCGCACGCCGATTCTCTGTGTCGTCACTGGTGAGGGTGGTAGCGGCGGCGCGCTGGGCATCAGCGTCGGCGACCGTATCCTGATGCTGGAGCACTCGATCTATACCGTTGCGTCGCCCGAGGCGGCGGCCTCGATTCTCTGGCGCGATTCAGCATTCGCTCCCAACGCCGCCGAGACGATGAAGATTACCGCGCAGGATCTGCTTGAACGCGGATTGATCGAGGAGATCGTGCCAGAGCCGCTCGGAGGCGCGCATCGCGATCTCGCCGAGATGGCGGCGATTCTCAAAGACACGATCACGCACAATCTCAATGAGCTCTGCGCCTTGCCGGTTAACGAACTGCTCCAGGCGCGCTATCAGCGCTATCGCGCCATTGGCGAGTCGTCGCACGCTCTTGCGCCTGCTGCCAGCGTTTCATGATCCGCTCATGACCCTCGCGCTCATTGGACAGCCATAGCAGCGAAAAAAAGTGGGAGCAGAGGACGTTTCCCCTGCTCCCACCAGTTGCGCCGCCCCATGTTTTCGTATAGCAAGAGCCATAGCGGAAAACGTGTCGAAGGATGCGACGGCGCAAGCGAGACCGTCAACCGTCGGGGGGTTAGCCCTCGGGCTGTAGACGGGCGCGATTGCTCTCGCCACCCTTCTTGCCAATGCGCGCATAGAACTCATGTCCCTGGCGCGCCTTGGTGGTCTCGCCACCCTTCTTGCCGATCTTGGCGTAGAAATCGGAGCCGTGCTCACGGCGCACCGTATCTCCGCCCTTCTTCCCAATGCTGGAGAAGAATTCACGGCCGTACTTGGCGCGAACGGCCTCACCGCCGCGACGCGCCTCCGCTGTGCCGGGTTTCGGACCACGCTTGCCCGGCGTCTTCATCTCTGCCACAGTCTCATGCTCCTCTCTCGAGCGACTGATCTCTGGCGAGGAGGCGTGGTTTCGTGATCACCGCACCCAGTGTCAAGCTCCTACAGACGAGGACTTTGGCTCTGAAATGAGGATGAACGTTCTACAGCGCGCCACTCACCAGGCTGTTCGGTCGAAAGCGCACAGTAGCCCGGCGCTTTCAAGGTTTTTACGCCCCGATTGCCATCGGGTTGCAGTTTGATGGTACCACGGTTTTGTCCAACCGTCCAGAGTGAGATTTCCCGCCTCCCAGGCCACAACGCCTCAGCCTAGAAAACATAACGGCTCACCCGCATTACCTAGCGGCCTGGGAGGAGTAGATACATTTCTCCTATGCCACCTATGGCTGGGTTATACTGCCATGGGTCTGGTACCAGGACGTTCGCACATCCATTGGAGTTCCTCTGGGAGCGCCCGTGACGACAAAATCACCTCGACCGGCGTTGCCCTCTTTATCAGTACGTGTCGCGGTCTCGATTTCAGATGAGTTGCGCGCGTCTATCGACCAAACGGCGCGCACAGGCGATAGTGCGACCGCTGACGGTACCGCACATGCCACATGGTACGCTCTCCGGCTGCGCGCGCATGACCCAATGTTGCGCCCCTCCTTTGACCACTTGCTCGCGCCTGACGCCCTCCAGGAACGCCTGCGCCCGCATCCCTACCAATTGCGCGTGGTCGAGCAGGCGCTGGCGATGACCGCGACAGGTGTGATCCTGGCCGATGAAGTAGGGCTCGGCAAGACCATCGAGGCGGGCCTGCTGTATACGGAGCTGGCGTTGCGCGGGTTGGCGCAATCTGCGCTCATCCTCGCTCCCAAGAGCTTATTGCCGCAGTGGCAGGAGCAATTGCGCGAGCTCTTCGGCGCGGACTTCACGCTTACTGATGAAAAGCGCTTCAGCGGGTTCGAGTCGGAGCCACGCCTGATCTGCTCGTTGCAGCAGTTCGTGCGCTCTTTCGACAAATTGCGCGATCGCACATTTGACCTGGTGATCGTCGATGAGGCCCATCTTCTCGCTAATCTTACCTCGAAGCGCAGGCAGGCGGTCGCCGCTCTCCC
>DATAOM010000260.1:0-7047 GCA_036265775.1 Ktedonobacterales bacterium
GCGCTGCCCTCGCCACTACCGCTGGAGGGGCGCACCGCCGCCACATGGCTGCGCGCGACGATGGGCGCGGAGGCGTACCAGGCCGTCTGGGAGCCGCTGCTCAAGGGCAAGTTTGGCGCGTTGGCGGGAGAGATCGCACTGCCGTGGTTCTGGGGACGCGTGCATGACCGCACCGCGCGGCTGGGCTACGTGCGCGGCGGCTTCCAGCGCTTCTACAACCGGTTGGCTCAGCGTGTGACCGAGCGCGGCGGAACGTTGAAGCTGGGAACGCAGATCCAGCGCATTGAAACGGTAGATGGTGGCTTCGGTGTTACGTTCGAACCAGCCGGAAGCCAGGAACAGGGCGAGACGGCGCGTTACGATCTGGTCGTCTCGACGCTGCCGACGCGGCTGACCTGCCAGCTCACGCCGGAGCTGCCAGCGGATTACCGCGCGCGCTACGAGTGGGGCCGGGCCTACGGCGCGCACTGCCTGATCCTCGCGCTCGACCGTCCAATGACCTCTTCCTACTGGATGAACATCAACGACCCCGGCTTCCCCTTCATGGTCTTCGTCGAGCACACCAACTACATGCCGCCGGAAGACTACGGCGGGCGTCATCTCGTCTATCTGGGCAACTACCGCGCGATGGACGATCCGCTCTTCCGCATGAGCAAGGACGAGGTTCTCGCCGCGTTCCTGCCGCACCTGAGCAAGATCAACCCAGCGTTCGACCCCGCGTGGGTGACGGAGAGCTGGATGTTCGCGGCGCCCTACGCCCAGCCCATCGTGACGACCGATTACCGCAAGCACATCCCGCCGTTCGACACGCCTCTCAAGGGCTTGTTCGTCGCCAACATGTTTCAGGTCTACCCGCACGACCGCGGGCAGAACTACTCCATCGAGCTGGCGGAGCGGCTCATACGCCACCTGGACGAGCGTTTGATTGGCGCCTAGCGCGTGTTCGCAAAAAGGAAGTGGAAGCCTCATGCCTGAGCAGGAGCGGCTGCGCGATCTAGGCGTCACCATTGGCGAGCTACCCACGGGCCCCTTGAACGCGATCACCGATGTGCCCGGCGTGCGCGTCGGCCATACCACGCGGATCGAGGGCGAGAACATTCGCACCGGCGTGACGGCGATCTGGACGCACGACGGCCATCCCGTGGGCGAGCGCATCTATGCGGGCATCGCGGCGCTCAACGGCTACGGCGAGATCACCTGTCGCAGCGTGATCGACGAGTGCGGCTTCATGAACACGCCCATTGCGCTGACTGGGACCGGCAGCGTCGGCATAGTGATGCACAGCGTCGCGCGTTATCTCGCCCGCGCGTATCCCGACTTCGCGCGTAACGAGATCGCCATTCCGGTTGTGGCCGAGTGTGACGACGGCTTCCTGCACGACCACCTGACCTTCGCCGTGCGCGAGGAGGACGTCTGGGCCGCATTGGACAATGCTACATCAGGTCCGGTCGCCGAGGGCTGCGTGGGTGGCGGGACCGGCATGATGCTCTTTAGCTTCAAGGGCGGGATCGGAACGTCATCGCGTGTCGTCGAGACGCCAGCGGGGACATTCACACTCGGCGTCCTCGTGCAGACGAACTTTGGCCAGCGCCGCCGCCTGACTGTTGCTGGACACTCCGTCGGGTTGTCGCTGACCGACCTGATGCCGGAGCGCGGGGCGGTCCCCGAAGGCTCGTGCATCGTGATCGTGGCGACTGATGCGCCACTGCATGCGCACACGCTGAAGCGGCTGGCCAAACGCGCCGGGCTGGGCCTCGCGCGCACCGGCTCGACGGCGGGAGACGGCAGCGGCGAGATCATGCTCGCCTTCTCGAATGGTATCCGCGTCCCGACCGACGTGCCCGCAAACCGCCTTGCGCTCGAGATTTTGCCGGAGGGTGGCTACCACAGCGCCGCGCTCAACGCGCTCTTCGCCGCGACGGTGGACGCGACCGAGGAGGCCGTGCTGAACGCGCTGCTGGCCGCGACGACAACCCATGGCCGCGACGGCAATGTTGCTCATGCTATCCCGCACGACCGCCTCCGCGCGCTGCTCACGTAGAAGTGGCCCAGCCTCTTACGTCTGGTATGTACGCTCCTGTTAGTGTGGTCCCGACAAGATTTTTTGGAGACATACCCACAATGGACGAGTCAACCGCCGCTCCCGAGGATGTGAAGGATGGCTGGCTCACCGCGCCAGCGGATACGTCTGGGATAGCCCCTGAGCGCCTACAGACGATGGAGAGCGCCATCCGGTCTGGCGAGTTCGTCAGGATCACCAGTGTCGTTCTCGCGCGCCACGGTCGCCTGGTCTATGAGGCGTATTTCGACGATGCGGGGAGAGAGGGCCTGCGCAATACGCGCTCAGCCACCAAGACAGTCACGAGCATGCTGGTGGGCGTCGCCATCGATCAAGGGGTTCTCTCAGGCGTGGACGCTCCAGTGTTGCCATTCTTCCCTGAGAGGCAGCCAACGCAACATCCCGACCCGCGCAAGGAGCGCATCACGGTTGAGGACTTCCTCACCATGAGCTCCACTCTGGAGTGCGACGACTTCAATACCTTCTCGCGGGGACACGAGGAGCGTATGTATCTGCTGGAAGACTGGATCCAGTTTGCTTTGGACCTACCTGTTCGAGGCTTTCCGACCTGGTATCCCGGCGGCTCGACCGCGCCAGCCGACCAACCCTACGGTCGGTCATTCAGCTATTGCACGGCTGGTGTCGTCACCCTTGGCGGTGTCCTGGAGCGGACGACGAGGATGGACGTGCCGTCGTTCGCCGACCGCTATCTGTTTGATCCGCTCGGCATCGTGCGCAGAGAATGGCAGCTCACCCCATCAGGCAGCGCAATGACCGGTGGCGGGCTGGCCCTGCGCAGCCGCGACCTCCTAAAGCTTGGCCAACTCTACCTGAACGGCGGCGTATGGGACGGTAAGCAGGTCATCTCCCAACGCTGGGTCGAGGCGTCCACACGACCGCGTGCGCGCGTTGACGACGAGACGGAGTACGGCTATCTCTGGTGGCTGCATGCGTTCCCCGCCGGAGATTCAGAACGACGGTACAGCGCCTATTTCATGTCGGGCAATGGGGGCAACAAGGTCGCCGTGTTCCCAGAGCTTAATCTGGTGGCGGTGATCACCAGTGTCAACTATGGAGCGCGCGGCATGCACGAGCAGGTGGAGCGGCTGCTCTCGGAGCATATTTTGGCTGCGGTTCAGCCATAACAGAGCATCTTGATAGACCATTTGCACACGCTGCTTGTATAGTGCGGTATGGTAGAGGCAGACGCCACCTTCTGCCCAGAGAGAACACACGGCGCAGTCGTGCAGGTGGTCCATCAGACGGATTGAGAAAGGCGCATGTACGATGCCAATCGGATTCCACTGGTTTGAGTTTGTTCCGCTCATTCTGCTCTGGATTATCCCGATCATCATCGGTTTCACCTATATTCGCATAGATGCAAACCGCCGTGGGCAACGAGGCTGGCTCTGGGGCGTGCTGGCGATCCCATTCGGCTGGCTGGCGATCCTGGCCTATGCTATCACTCGCGCAATGACGAGCGCCCAGCCAGGATGAGAGTTATCTAACAGACTTGCCATTTTGCCGAATACGATATAACTTTATCTCAGGCCGTGCGTAGGCATGTTGAGAGCGGAATGCTGATCCCGCTGCTCTATCTGAGAGAGGCGCGGGTCGAGCGAGGAGACCACAGTGTTACATCACGGACCGTTTCATCCCGGCGTCGGCGGCTTTGGCGGGCTGGGCGACTTCTTTCTGCCGTTCCTGATCGCGCGGCTGGTGTTTTTCACCCTGCTGTTCGTGATCCCCTGGATCATCGGCCTGACTTACGTGCGGCGCGACGCCAACCGCCGCGGACAGCCCGGCTGGCTCTGGGCGCTGGTCACGTTCCCCTTCGGCTGGCTCGCCGTGCTGGCGTACCTGCTCGTGCGCGCCGTTGGCCCACGCAGCGACACGAACCTGCCTCTGCCGCCACCTGCCCAGGCGAACCTGACCTAGCCGTCGCCCGTCATATCTGATCTCGAAGCGAGTTGGAGCGCCATTGCGTTCTGGCTCGCTTTTTTGCGCCTTCTATTGAGAGGGTATACTGAGCGCACTGATAGCAGGCGTTTGGCATGACGTGAGGATTGATATGGCGGAGCGGCAGGCGCTGACCTTCCCCAACGGCTTCCTCTGGGGCGCGGCGACCGCCTCACATCAATGCGAAGGCGGCAACACCAACAACCAGTGGTACGCCTGGGAGCGTGCAGGACACATCAAGAGCGGCGATTCCTGCGGGCGCGCCTGCGACTGGTGGGACAACGCCGAGCGCGACTTCGACGCCGCGCAGCGGATGGGGTTGAACGCGCTGCGTCTCTCGCTCGAATGGAGTCGCATCGAGCCATCGCCGGGCCAGTGGGATGACCGCGCATTGGCGCGCTATCGCCAGATGCTCGCCGCCTTGCGGGCGCGGGGCATCGAGCCGATGGTCACGCTACACCACTTCACGCACCCGATCTGGTTCGAGGAGCGCGGCGCCTTCCTCGCGCCCGACGCGATCCCGCTCTTCACGCGCTATACGGCGAAGGCGGTCGAGGAGCTCGGCGGCCTCTGCGACTTCTGGTGTACCGTCAACGAGCCAAATGTCTACGCCATTCGCGGCTACCAGATCGGCGGCTCGCCGCCAGGGCACATCGGCGATCTGCGCGGGGCGGTTCGAGCGCTGGCGAACATGGCGCGGGCGCATGCAAGCGCCTATCGTGAAATTCATCGGCTCCAGCCCACCGCGCGTGTCGGCTGGGCGCAGCATTACAATATTTTTGACCCCGCCCATTCGTGGTCGCCGCTAGACCGGATGGTCGCGGGCGTCCAGGATAGCGGCTTCAACGAGGCGTTCAGCGCGGCCGTCCTGCGTGGACGCGCGCCATTCCCCTTCAACCTGCTCTCCGGTGACCTGAAGGACGTGCGCGGAACCTGCGATTACGTCGGGATCAACTGCTACGCGCGCGACCTCGTCGCCTTCGATCTACGCCGTCCCGCCGAGGTCTTTGGTCGCCGCTTCCCAGCGCCCGGCGCCCCGCAGGGTGATGTTGGGGCCGACTCTCTCTACGGCGAGATCTATCCTCAGGGCATCTTGCGCGTCGCTCAGCGCGTGCGCGCCTTCGGCAAGCCGATCTACATCACTGAGAACGGCGTCGCTGACGCCAGCGACCGGCTGCGCTCCTGGGTGATCGCGCGGGCGCTGCGGGCAGTCCACGACGCGCTGGACCAGGGCATTGATATGCGCGGCTACTTCCATTGGTCGTTGGTGGATAACTTTGAGTGGGACAACGGCTGGAGCATGCGCTTCGGCTTGATCGCGCTGGATGAGAAGACGCAGCAGCGCACTCCGCGTCCGAGCGCCGCGTTCTATAGCGAGATTGTCCATGCCAATGCGCTCACCGCCGAGATGGTCAAGCAGTACGCGCCTTCCGCGCTCGATCAGGTCTTCGGTTAAGGTCGCCCTTTCGCTTGTGTGGCGCCTGGGGGTACAATGAGCGGCGGTCCTCGTATGGCGACGCGGCTCAACAGCCATCCCTCACTCAATGCGGCGTAGATCACTCGCGAACCACTCACATCCCACTCTAGGAAGGCGGTATCCTATGGCAGCGATCCAGCAACCACAGGCGCAAGCGGGCGCTGCGACGTGGCTTACCTCCGATGAGATACGTGTGCTGGAGGCGGTCTGCGACACGCTCATTCCCAGCCTCGCGCCACCCGAGGGCGAGGACGATCCGCATGGCCTCTATGCGCGCAAGGCCAGCGATCTCAACGTCGCCCAAGCCATCGCCGAGACGCTTGCGCTGGAGTCGCCGGAATCAAAGGCGGATTTCAAGCAACTGTTGGGCTTACTCAATGGTCCCGCCTTCGGCCTGCTGACGGTCAGCCGCCCGCGCAGCTTCATGAAGATGGCGCCGGAGCAGCGCGAAGAGGCGCTCCAGCGCATGTCGAATAGCTCGTTGGCGAAGCTGCGCCAGGGCTTCCAGGCCGTCAAGCGGCTCGCCGTCTTCATCTTCTATGGCGCGCCGACTGCCGAGCGCAGCAACCCCAACTGGCCCGCGCTCAACTACACCCCCGCGCCGCCGCCACCCTCGCCTGAGGCCGCGCCCAAGCGCATCCGCACGCTGGACATCCGTGGCGACGAGACGCTGACCGCCGACGCGGTGATCGTCGGCTCCGGCGCCGGTGGCGGGATGATGGCCGCAGAGCTAGCCGCCGCTGGGAAGGATGTGCTGGTCATCGAGAAGGGCGGCTACTATAACGAGTCCGACTTCTCCGGCCTTGAGGCGGAGATGACGCCGCAGCTCTTCCTGCGCCGTGGCGCGCTCTCGACCGCGGATCTGGGCATGGTCGTGCTGGCTGGCTCGACGCTCGGCGGTGGCACGATTGTCAACTGGAGTACCTCGCTGCGCACACCGCCCGACGTGCTAGAGGAGTGGGAGCGCCAGCACGGCGTCGAAGGCGCGACCTCCGCCGACTATCTTAAAGGCTTTGAGGAGGCCGAGCGGCGGCTGGGTATCACAACCGAAGACAGCGCGCCCAACCGTAACAACGCGGCATTGCGCGACGGCTGCGAGAAACTGGGCTACGAGTGGAAGCCGATCCCGCGCAACGCCTCGGGCTGCGAGCAGCGCTGCGGCGCCTGTGGCTACGGCTGCCCGTTCGGACGCAAGCAATCCACGATGCTGACCTACCTGCAGGACGCCCATGAGAAGGGCGCGCGCATGCTGGTCCGCGCGACGATCGAGCGTGTGCTGGTGAAGGCTGGCCGCGCCGTCGGCGTCGAGGGCTGGGCGCTGGATAGCGCGACGGGAGCGCGCCATGCTGTCGTCGTGCATGCGCCGCTGGTGATCGCATCGGCGGGCGCAATCGAGACACCCGCGCTGCTCAAGCGCTCCGGGTTGACGAATCCCAATATCGGGAAGCATTTGCGGCTACATCCGGTCGCGGTGACGGGCGCCTTTTACGAGGAGCCGGTCGAAGCCTGGAAAGGCTCGTTGCAGACGGTCTACTCGCGCCAGTTCGCCAAC